>JAMCRS010000418.1 GCA_023380675.1 Chloroflexota bacterium | reverse complement strand
CAGACACATGCCGCAGTGAATGCACTGGTCCAACAGCCGTCGAAACTGAGGTGTCGTCATCCCCATTGGAGGTGTGTGCGTTCGAAATTCGGCAGTCGTAATTGCGCTCACCCGTCCTGCCTTTGAGCTAGGAATCGTTGCCGGATTCTGTCCCAGCACCTGGAATCGCAAGTCGACCCGGTCAGCTGTGCAGGCGGGGATCGAACGCGTCCCGCAGGCCGTCGCCGAGGAGGTTAAAGCCCAGAACGCCGAACATGATCGCCAGCCCGGGGAAGATCGCCGTCCAGGGGGCGAGCTCCATGAGCCGTCGGCTGTCGCTCAACATGCTGCCCCACGACGGGGCCGGCGGAGTCGTCCCCAATCCCAGAAAGCTCAGGCCCGCTTCCGTGAGCATCGCCCAGGATAGTGCCAGGCTCACCTGTACGAGTATGGGCGCGGCGATATTGGGGAGAATGTGACGCGCGAGGATACACGGATCTCGGACGCCGATCGAGCGGGCCGCGTCGACGAACTCCATCGCCTTGACCGAGAGGACCGGTCCGCGCGCGACCCGCGCGAAAATGGGCGTGTAAACAATGGCGATGGCGAGGGTCGTGTTGACGATCCCCGGACCCAGCGCGGCGACGACGATGAGGGCGAGCAGCATCGCCGGAAACGCAAAGAACAGGTCCATTACCCGCATGATGGCATTGTCGAGCCAGCCGCCCCAATAGCCGGCGATCATTCCAAATGTCGTCCCTACAAAGCAGGCCAGTGCGACGGAGAGGACCGAAACGCGGAGCGAATTCGTCGCGCCGTGCATGAGGCGGCTGAGAATATCGCGGCCGAATTCGTCCGTGCCGAGCAGATAGGTCGCGCTGGGTCCCTGAAGCCGTTCTTTTGGGTGTTGGTCCAGGGGCGAGCAAGGCGCGAGGAAATTGGCAAAGATCGCGACGACGACGTAAACGGTCACGAGAACGAGTCCGGCTTGCGCGCTCCGATAGCGGAGGAGCCGGCCAAGGCCGCTGTTTCCCAGACTGAAGGAAAAGCTCGGTCGCGACAAGAGGGGGCGGTGGATCAAGCGCGTTTCACTCATAGTGAATTCGTGGGTTGACCCAGGCATAGGCCAGGTCGGTGAGCAAATTGACCAGGACGAAATTGAACGCGATAAACAGGACGGTCCCCTGGACGATCGCATAGTCCCGTTCGCCGATGGCGTCCAGCAAAAGCCGGCCGATGCCGGGCATCGCGTAGACCGATTCGACGATCACGGCGCCGCCAAACAAATAGCCGGTCTCCAGGCCCACGATGGTGATCACCGGGATCAAGGCATTCTTAAGACAGTGGCGGACCAGCACCACTTGCTCGCGCAGACCCTTGCTGCGCGCGGTGCGCACGTACTCCTGCCCCAGCTCTTCCAGCATCGCGGACCGCATGGTGCGCAGGACGTCCGCGCTCGCGGCGAAGCCGAGCGTGATGGCCGGAAAGATCATCTGCTGCAGATTTGCCAGGGGATCGTCGGTAAAGTTGGTATAGTTGCCCGCATTCGGCAGGATCTGAAACACGCGGGAGAGCACCAGAATGATGAGGGTGCCCAGCCAAAAGTTGGGAAGAGCAAGTCCGATCAGGGCAAATACCCGTCCTCCGATGTCGGCGGCGGAATCGCGCTGGACGGCGGAAAGGATGCCGAGCGGAATGCCCAGCACCAGTGCGATGACCATTGCAAAGACCGTCAACTCCAGCGTGAGGGGAAAATGATCGAGTATGAGAGGGAGCACGGGGTCGCCTTTGCGGACCGAGTACCCAAAATCGCCGTGCAGCGCCGCCAGGAGCCAGCGCGCGTACTGTTCGGGCAGCGGCTTGTCCAAACCAAAGTATTCGCGCAGGGCGTCCGCCTGCGCTTGAGTCAGTTTGAACTGCGTCCCGATCAGCTGGGTGACCGTATCGCCCGGAATGAGGTGCATCGTCAAAAAGATGACGATCGAGATTCCGAGGAGAGTCGGAACAAAAGCGATCAGCCGTTGGGTGATAAAACGCTGCATAGCAAATCCGTTCGACAAGTCGATCGGGCAGAAGGCAGGGACAGTCTCCTGTCCGCTGCCTTCTGAGTCTAGTCTACCTACTTGTTGAGCCAGGCTTGACGCAGATACATCGCCGAGCCGTTGGCGAGCTGCGTCGTCCCCATCACGTAGGGCTGCATGGCACGATACTGATAGCCGACGTAGAGCCAGATCCAGGGCGCCGCGTCGACGAGCTGCTTGGAGAATTCCGCGTAGATGGCTTTGCGTTTCCCCGTATCGGAGATCGTGCGGGCCTGGGTCAGCAGCTTGTCCAGGTCAGCGCTGCTGTACGTCGCGACGCTGTTCAAGTTGCCGGCGCTGTCCCAGTACCGATAGAGCATCACGTCGGGGTCCGGGTTGCCGCCGTTCTCGGTGAGCACGGCGTCGAAATCGGTCTTGAACCAGCGGTCGACGAAGACCCCCAGCTCCACGGAATCGATCGTCGTTTCGACTCCGATCTTTTTGAGCTGCGCTTGAATGTTCTGCGCCTCGGAAACGGTCGCGGGCATCTCGTCCGGCGTGACCATCATGGAGAACTTGAGGCTGTTCGAGACGCCGGCTTGGGCCAACAACTGCTTGGCTTTGTCGAGGTCGGTCGTGTAGCAAGGCTGATCGGACAGCGCGGGGCGGTAGTACGGCGGCGTGACCGGCCCCACCACCTGACCTTCGCCGAACGAAGCAGTGTCCAGCACCTGCTGCCGGTCGATCGCGCACGATATCGCCTGGCGCACCCGCACGTCCTTGAACACCGGGTTGTTGGCGTTCAATTGCATCACGTGATAGTTCAGGTTCGGCTGGCGGTCGATGTACAGGCTGCTGCCGGTGGCTCCCGCTGCGATCGCGACGCGCGCGTCGGTGATGATCGCCCAGTCGATCTGCTTGGCGCGCAGCGCGGCGAGGATCGAGCTTTCATCCGGAATCGTTCGGATCTCGACGCCGTCGAGGTACGGCTGGCCGGGAATCCAGAAATCCTTGTTGGCGACCAGGGTGATCTTCTGATCGGGCTGCCAGCTCGCGATCTTGAACGCGCCCGAGCCCACGTCGTCCTTGGCCGGATCGGCGCCGGCCACGACGGCCTTTTTGTCGATGATCGCCGAGTTCGGGTTCGTCATCGCCGCGAGGATGGAGACGACGGGCTCTTTGAGCTTAAAGACGACTGTGGTCGCATCAGGAGTCTGGATCGAATCGATGGAGGTAAAGTACGACCGGGCAGCCGCGCCCGTCTTTTCGTCCAGGATTCTTTCGAACGAGTACTTGACGTCGTCGGACGTCAGTGGATTCCCGCTGTGGAACTTGACGTTGTTGTGAAGCGTCATGGTAAGGGTCAGGTTATCGTCGGACCACTTCCACGACTCCGCCAGATTCGGGACCACTTTGAGATCCTTGTCGAACGCGAGGAGCGAATCGTAAGTCAACTCCAGCACACGAAACGCTGAGAAATTTGTCGCCTTGTGCGGATCGATGCCTTTGGCATCCGTCGCATAGGCGGCGATCAGAGTCCCCCCTTTCTTCGGCGCCGGCGTGGCCTGAGGAGTCGCCGTCACGACGACTGGAACTTGCACCGTCTGTTGGACTGTCTGTTGGACCGGAACCTTCACTTCCACTTGGACCGTTTCCTTGACGACCGCGGGCGTTGGCGCTGGCGCTGGGGCGCAGGAGACCCAGAGAAAAGCCATTACCAACAGGACGGAAACGATCATCGCGACATGCTTCATTGCATCTTCTCCTTCTTGTCAAGGCGTGCGACCCTTGAAGCTTCGTTGGCTTTGCTCGATTTGACCTGGCGAGGGTCATGCGGAATCGTGTTGCGAACAAGTGCCCCTGTCCTCCAAAATCACTTTGGCGCAAATGGATGACGTGTAATATGGTCCGGCGCCGGTCTGGCATAGAGACCGACCAGGATTAATGCGGCAGGTCAATGCGGGCGAGCGCCTTCCGCTGCTTGCTTGAGTATCCGCTGCACCTCGGCGACGACTTCGCGCGGCAGCGCTTGCCGCTCCCGCGTCTCCACGATCTTCCGCACCCGCTCGCGCGCCGCCTCCACCACCGTCGCATACCCGGCCGCCTCCCAACTCGCCGACCCCGCCCGGTAGCTCAGCTTGCCTTGATAGTATTCCCGCCGCATGAACGCTCGCGTGTGCTCCTCCGTCAAATAGTTCCCGCCCGGTCCTACCCGCTCGATCACCTCCACCCCCAGCGTCTCCGCCGTCACCTCGATCCCTTTCACCGCCCGAAAGATCATCCCCAATATCTCGTTGTCGATCACCAACTGCTCCGCACTCGACGTCAACGCATCCTCTAACAACCCCGCCGCCGCTACCAGGTCCGCTCCCGTCAGCGCCACCAGCAGCCCGTTCAGCGCTTTCTCATACCCCGCCTGCTCGTCCAACTGCCGCGCACTCGTCCCCAATCCATACACGTCCGAGCACACCCGATACCGCTTCGCCAACTGCACGATCGCCGACGCCATCATCCCCAGCTCGATCGCTCCAAACGCCGCCGTCCCCGTCCGCAGGTCCATCGGAATCGGCCGCGTCGTGTACTTGACCTCGGTCCCCGGTCGAACGATCTGCGCCAGCACCAGACCCCCTAAGAACTCGGCGTTCTGCTGCACCAGCGTCCCCGCCAAGGTCACCGGACTCGTCCCTCCACAAATGTCCCCGCCTGAAATCGCGACCGGCAGGCCGACCTCAGCATAGCGGACCAACATGTCCGCCGTGCTCTCCGAGTACGACAGCGGGCTGTCCGGGCAGACACTGCCCCAGATGAACGGCTTGGCCTTGAGGTTCTCGAGGCCGCCGGCGACGGCGCAGAGCAGCTCCAGAATGTGGCTCAAATTCTCCGGGCTGTATGCGGTGACCCCGTAAGGCTTGTCCGTGTGCTGGAGCATCGTGGCCGCCGTGAAGATATCCCTCAATTGCGTCGGGAATTCCCGCGGATACACCACCGGCCGGCAGACGTGGATGTTCTCCAGTCCGTCGATCAGAACCGTCAGCTCTTCCAGGTCCTGCTCCGTCGCATCCCGCACTGTCCCCTGCCGCCCATCGTAGATCCTCACGCAGCCCCCCACGTTATGACCGCGCACCTGCCCGTCCATCAAGTCGATGCATGCGTTCCCACCCCGGTCCCACAATCGAAAATGATTCGAGCACGTCCCCAGCGCCCGGTCCAAGAGCGGCCCCGGGATCCGCACGCGCCGCACTCCCTTGTCCACCTTGGCGCCCGCCGCCGCAAATATCTCCAGCGCCTTGACGCTCGCACAGCGAACCCCAGTCTCTGCCAGGACTCGCCGGCTCCCTTCGTCGATCCGTGTTACCTCTTCCGGCTCAAGCGCGTTCAGTCTCACA
>JAMCRS010000417.1 GCA_023380675.1 Chloroflexota bacterium | reverse complement strand
ATGCTCCACGCCAAGGTGTTTCGGAGCACCGAGTCTTCGGCGAGGATCAAGCGGTTGGACGTAAGCAAGGCACGCGCGATCCCTGGCGTGACGTGCGTGCTCACCGCGCATGACCTCACCAACGCCGGCTTGCGACCGACATGCCCGGCCAGACCGGGCAAAAGCAGCGCGCCGGGTCTGATGCGCCGGTGCTTGCTTCCGACCGGGTGCGTTTCGCCGGCGAGCCGATCGTCCTCGTGGCCGCCGAATCGGCCGCGATCGCCGAAAAGGCAATGCGGGCCATCGAGATCGAATACGAAAAGGTGCCCGGTGTGTTCGATCCCTTTGAAGCGATAAAACCGGGAGCGCCGATCGTCAACGAGCCAGACAATATCGTATCGCGATGGAAAATGCACCGCGGAGATGTCGAGGCCGGGTTTGCCGAGGCGGACCGGGTCGTCGAGAACACCTACCGGGTCCCATTTGTCGACCACGCATACATCGAGCCCGAGGCAGGGGTGGCATGGGTCGACGAACGGGGTGTGATCACGCTCCGCGTTTCCACCCAGGTGATCGAGCACTTTCGCACGATCGCCCGCGCCGTCGGCGTTCCTCAGAACAAGATTCGGATCCAGGGCGCGATGGTGGGCGGCGGTTTTGGCGGTAAGGAAGACATCACGGTGGAGATCTTTCTCGCCCTGCTGGCGAAGCAGACCGGCCGCCCGGTCCGCCTTGTCTACACGCGCGAGGAATCCATTCTGGCTCACTCCAAGCGGCATCCCTTTGTTATCAAGCACAAGACCGGCGTCAAGAAGAACGGCCGCATCACCGCCGCCAAGATCGAGCTCGTGGCGGACTCGGGCGCCTATCCATATCTCAGTCCGTACGTGCTCCTCTACGCGTGCGTGATGGCGCCCGGCCCCTATCGGGTGGACAATATACACATTGACGGTGTGGCCGTTGCGACAAACAATCCGTTCACCAGCGCGTTCCGCGGATTTGGCGGCCCGCAGGCGTGTTTTGCCTACGAGCAGCAGATGGACGCGATCGCTCGAGCGCTCGAGATGGACCCTCTCGACCTTCGACGGATCAACTATCTCAAGACGGGCGATCGCAATGCGACCGGACAGGAGATCACAAGCGCCGCCTGGCTCGAAGAAACCGCAACCCGCGCGCTTGCGGCGCTCGGAGACAAGACTCCGGACCACGGTTCGGTCCGCGTTGGGCAGGGCTTGGCATCCTATTTCCAAAGTTACGGCCGTATTACCTGGTTGCACGACACGTCTCAGGCGTGGGTCGGCCTCGAGCTGGACGGCACCGTCGTCATCCGGAGCGGTGTGCCGGATCTGGGAGCCGGCCAGGTGAACAGCCTCTGCCAGATTGCCGCCGAGACTCTGGGCGTCCCGCTCACTCAGGTGAGTATCTACAGCACTGACTCGGCGCTCACGCCGTTGGCGGGAACTTCGACCGCCACCCGGCAGTTGTACATGTCGGGAAATGCCGTCCTGCACGCAGCGCGTGCAGTTCGCAAGGTCTTGATGGAACGCGCGACGCGCCATTTTGAAGAAGACGCCGCCAATCTGGATGTCGCCGACGGCATGGTGTTCGTCAAATCGAGACCGGCGGAATCGCTACCGCTAAGCGATCTCGTCAAGATGTGCGCGGCGGAGGGGTTGCCGCTCGCCAATCTGGCGCAGTTCAAGGCGCCGTTCGGCGAGCCGCTCGATTCCGAATCGGGTCGGTGCGTTCGCGGCGGAAGTGGCCGTCGATACCGAGACAGGCGAGGTCAAGCTCTTGAAGAGCGCAGCCTGCCACGACGTGGGGCGCGCGATCAATCCCGCCGCGGCCGAAGGGCAGATCGCCGGTGGTGGCGCGCAGGGCCTGGGCTACGCGCTGATGGAAGAGTTGATCGTGAACGAGGGAGTAATACAGACGCCGTCCCTATCTGAATACTTGATCCCGACGAGCATGGATTTTCCCGAGACACACGTCACCCTGCTCGAGTCCGGCACGGGAGTTGGGCCGTTCGGCGCGAAAGGGATCGGCGAGCCGTCGTTGACGCCGGCGGCGCCGGCGGTCGCGAGCGCAGTAGCAAACGCGATCGGCGTTCCCATTCGCGAATTGCCTTTGACGGCCGAGGAGCGGCTTGCCAACCACGCGCAGCTCGGGGAGCGTGACCGGGGGCAGCGGCTTGACCCGGCGGGTCATCGTTCGCGAATTGCCTTTGACGGCCGAGCGCGTGCTGGCGGCTCTTGACGCAGCGGACGGAAAGCTGGACGCGGCGTCTCGCGCCTGACGCAAGATTTGGGAGGACTTGTGGACAAGCCATTCGACCTATTGTTGACCGGCGGCGTTGTCGTGACCGGCGCAGGGATGCGCAAGGCGGATGTCGCGGTGCGCGGCGACAAGACCGCGGCGGTAGAGCCCGGCCTATCCAGCGCGGACGCAAAACAGGTCGTCGATGTGACCGGCAAATACATATTTCCGGGCATCATCGACGTGCACGTTCACCCGGTGTATCTCGACAACGTCGAAGACTGTTCGCGCATCGCGGCGTACTCTGGCACCACGACGCTGCTGCACTTTGCTTATGCCCGCACGGGCGAAAGCCTTTACGATCAAGTAAGCAAGATGCTGGACGACGGCCGCGCCCACTCGCGTCTCGACTTTGGTCTTCACGGCGGCATGTTTCAGGCTCCGACCCAGGTGCCTGAGATCCCGCGCGTGATGGAACTGGGTGTGCGGACGTTCAAATTCTTTCTGACCTACCTCAAGCAGGGCTGGTACACCGACGATTATCAGCTTATCAAAGCGATGGACCTGCTCGCCCAGCGGGGCGGAATGGCGATCGTTCACGCCGAGAACGGTGGAGCGATAGACTATTTGGAGGACAAGTACCTCAAGGGTGCTGACGGCACAGCCCGGGATTTCAATCGTTCGCGTCCGCCGGCGCTGGGAGAGG
>JAMCRS010000416.1:6533-7882 GCA_023380675.1 Chloroflexota bacterium | reverse complement strand
GGAAAAGCTCTTTCGGTGACCTGCAACTCCACATGGGTACAACGGTATCCCATACTTTGAGTGGGAGGCAGTCATGAACGGCCGAAGGCTCCAAGTGTTCGCCGGCATGTGGTCCATACTTGCCACGGTATTCCTAGCATCATGCGCGGGAAGGGACGGCAGGAGCAGCACACCCTTGCCCCCAACACCGGAGTTTGAGCGTGACTTCCTTCAGAACAGAATCGCCCACCAGCAGGCAGCCATAGAGATGGCCCAGGCGTGCATGCAGAAGGCGGAGCGCTTGCCGCTGAAGCAGTTTTGCTCCGCGCTGATCGATACAGAAGCTCGCGAGTCGAAACAGCTTCAATCATGGCTCAACCAGTGGTATGCCGTGTCAGCCGCGCCCGGAGCACGCGAACGCACGACAGAAGGCTATCGGAATTTCATGGCCGCTATGCGCACGGCGACTGGCGCTGAGTTCGAGAGCAGATTCCTGTCGGGAATGCGCCTGCACCATCACGAGGGCGTCAGGGAATCGCAGGCGTGTCAGATGCGAGCAGCCCATGCCGAATTACGGTCACTTTGCGCAACCATGGTCGAAGAGCAGGAGCGTGAAATCAAGCAAATGAGCGCGTGGATATGCGAGTGGTTTAAGGACTGCGTCGAGCGCTAGCTTCGGGGCCATGGCGTGCCCAGAAGCCGAAGCGCATTGGCGATAACGATGAGCGAAACACCCATATCGGCGGCGATCGCAGCCCAAAGCGACGCGTGCCCAGCGGCCGTCAGCACGGCGAATAGCAGCTTGACGGCCAACGAGAGCCCTATGTTCTGCCGGATGATATTGAGGGTCCGGCGGGAATGCGAGACGAGCCACGGCAGTTTCGAAATATCATCGGACATGAGCGCCACATCACCAGCCTCGATGGCGGCGTCTGCTCCGCCGCCGCCCATAGCGATGCCGAGCGTTGCGCGGCCCAACGCGGGCGCATCGTTGATGCCATCGCCCACCATTGCGACTTTGCCATAACGCCGAACAAGTTCCTCGACGGCGAGCACCTTCTCTTGCGGCAGCAGCTCTGGCCGCACTTCATCCACTCCCGTCTCACGCGCAACTGCTTCCGCTGTTCCGCGATTGTCTCCCGTGAGCATGATGACGTGTTCGATGCCCGCCCGGCGCAATGCCTCGACGATCGCGGCCGACTCGGGTCTTACTGTGTCTGACAACGAAATCAGGCCGCAGACGTGGTCGTCCGTTCCGACGGCCACAACAGTCTTACCGGAGTGGGCTAGTGAATCGAGCTGGGCGTGAACCTCCGGTGTTTCCTGTCCCCGTTCCTCCAGGTATCGGTGCGAGCCGAGCCAGTACGAGC
>JAMCRS010000416.1:0-6523 GCA_023380675.1 Chloroflexota bacterium | reverse complement strand
CGGTGGTCGCCGTATCAGTACAAACGCCCGTCCAAACTGGCTGTAACGCCCTTTCCCTGGACAGTCTGAAGATCGCGCGGTTCGGGGAAGCTAATACCGCGCGTTCGGGCATGAGCAGTGATGGCTTGCGCCAGAGGATGGTCGCTGTGAGATTCGATCGCTGCCGCAATCTCCAGCAGTTCGCTCTCGGTATGCTCGTTCATCGGGAGCACGTCTACGACCGATGGCGATCCCCGTGTGAGCGTTCCCGTCTTGTCGAAAGCGATGGCCTTCAGCCGCGCAGGGGTTTCCATGTGGACGCCGCCCTTGACGAGAACGCCTTGGCGCGCCGCGGCCGCGAGGCTTGCGACGATGCTGACCGGCGTCGAGATGACCAGAGCGCAGGGGCAGCCGATTACCAGCAGCACCAGTGCCCTGTACACCCACTCACCAACTGGTACACCGAATGCGAGCGGCGGAACAGTCGCCACAAGAATGGCGAGGGCAAAGACGCTAGGCGTGTAGTAATGGGCGAATCGATCGACCCATTGCTCTGACGGCGCGCGCCGGCGTTGCGCCTCGCCGACCATGCGGATGATCTGCGCGAGCGTAGTTTCACCGGCCAGCCTGGTGATCTCGACTTCCAGCACGCCATTTCCGTTGACCGTGCCAGCGAATACGGGCGAACCGGGCTCTTTGAGCACCGGCACGCTCTCACCAGTGATCGGCGCTTGATTAACATCGCTGTTGCCCCGAACGACGACCCCGTCGAGCGCGATTCGTTCGCCCGGCCGGACGAGAAACTGTTCCCCGACAGCAGCACCGACGGGCGAAATCTCCTGCTCGGTGCCGTTGCGGAGAACCCGGACCAATGGGGGCGCGATCTCAAGCAGTGCCTCGACAGCCCGCTTGGCACGGCCGATGCTCCAGGATTCGAGCGCCAGCGATAGCGCGAAAAGGAAACTGACGGTCGCCGCTTCCGGCTTAAGGCGGCGAAGCGCGAGCCAGCCACGCGGTGCAACATACCAAGCGCCCGTTATCACGCCCGCGGCGTAGAGTACGCGAGAGACCAGTGGAACCTCATGTCCGACACCGAGACCTTCCGAACCCAGTGCGGTAAGGAAGCTCCCGGCCACCGTCGCGTGGGTGAGGAAGCCGCCTGCGGAGAACGCTCCGCTTGCTGTGGTCATGATGGTCCGGCCGCGGCGCTGCCAAAAGCTCATTTCCGCTGCGCCGGGCTGAGCGTCGGCGTACGGTTCAGCCCTCATGCCCACACGATTCACAGCCTCGATGATCCTGCTCGGCTCCACGGATGCTGCTGAAGGCAGTACCGTCATTTTGGCATTCAAGATGTCAAAGGCGAGGTGCTCAGCGCCGCCTACCAGAGGTCCAATCTCGCGCTTCAGAATGGAAACCTCCTCCGCGCAATCCATCCCATGGATTTTGAATTCCACGTCTTTCGCTTTCATCAGCACCTTTCCTCGCTCGGCTCCGGCTAGATCGTGGTGGGCCCTTCAACCGGCGCGCTTCTCCCCTCCAGTTGCAGCGTCGAGTGGCCAATGTTGAACTCTTGCTCCAGCCGCTTCTGCAACTCTGCTAAAACCCGATCGCTATCAGCGCCTTTCGCCAAAACGACGTGGCCGCTCATGGCTTCTACTCCGGACGTGATAGTCCAGACGTGAACATGATGCACGTCCGCAACGCCGACGACCGACCTGAGAGCGCCTTCCAACGCGCTCATGTCGAGGTTCGGTGGCGCGCCTTCCAGGAGGATGTTCACCGCCTCTTTGAGTACGCTCCAAGTTCGAGGAATGATGAACAGCCCGATACCCGCGCTCACGATGGGATCGGCCAGATACCAGCCCGTGAACAGCATGATCACGCTGGCTGCGATGACTCCCAGTGATCCAAGCACGTCACCGAGAACCTCCAGGTACGCTCCCCTGACGTTGAGGCTCTCCGTCGAGCCGGATGCGAGCAGCCGCATACTGACCAAATTTACGATCAGGCCTGTGACTGCGACGATCAGCATCGGCCAACTCAGCACTTCCGGAGGGGCCTGGAAGCGCCGCCAGGCCTCATAAAGGATGTAGAACGAGATCAGCAGCAGCACGACTGCGTTGAGTAGAGCGGCCAGAATCTCGGAACGGTAAAGCCCGTAGGTGTGTTTCGGGGTGGCTGGTTTTCCGGCGAACCGAATGGCGAGCAGAGCCAGCGCCAAAGCTCCGGCGTCCGTGAGCATATGGCCGGCGTCCGCAAGCAGTGCCAGGCTGTGCGTCACGAAGCCGCCGATCACCTCGGCGACCATGTAGGTGGTCGTAAGAGCAAAGGCGACCACCAGTTGCCGCCTATTCCTGCCCGCGCTTGAGTGCCTAGTCGACATGATGTATTACGGATACGTCTCCCGTTGTCCTGTTCGGATTCTGATGACATCGTTGACCGTAGACACGAAGATGAGGCCGTCGCCGGGGCGGCCGGTATGCGCTTCCTTCTTCACCACGTCAAGAACAGCGTCGAGAAGATGGTCTGGCACCACAATCTCCAACTTGGCTTTCTTCGCGTACTCGACATCGCCCTCCACAACCGTCTCTCCGGCGTCTTTGGCTCTGCCGTGACCGAATCCTTTGACCTCGGAGACTGTTACGCCCGGTAGGCCCTCGACGGCTTGCAGCGCGTCTACTACCTTACTCAGCATGAACGGCTGGATGATCGCTTTAACCTCTTTCACGAGTTACCTCCTCATATCTCCACTTCCGGCGTCTCACGAGCGAACCACGGATAGATGGTCGGCAGTACCAGCAGCGTCAAGAGAGTGGAAGTGACCAATCCTCCGATGACGACCGTCGCCAGAGGGCGCTGCACCTCGGCGCCGGCGCCGTGCGAGATCGCCATCGGAATGAAACCCAAACTGGCGACTAACGCCGTCATCAGAACGGGTCTGAGGCGAATCTCGGCTCCGTGCGCCGCCGCCTCGTGCGGAGCCATGCCCTGCTGCCGCATCTGATTGATGTAGCTCACGAGGACGACTCCGTTCAGCACGGCGACTCCAAACAGCGCGATGAAGCCGACGGCGGCCGAGATACTGAACGGCATGCCTCGCAGGAAAAGAGCAAGCACCCCACCTGTCGCCGCCATCGGCACGTTGATGAATATGAGAGCGGCGAGCCGGGCAGAGTTGAAGGTCGTGTAGAGGAGCACGAAGATCAAGAACAAGGCCAGCGGCACAACGATCATGAGCCGTCTCGAGGCGTCCTGTAAATTCTGGAACTGTCCGCCCCACTCCAGCATGTAGCCGGACGGCAGTTTCACTTTTTGATTGACCGCCTGCTGCGCTTCGGCCACAAAGGAGCTGAGATCACGCCCCCTAACGTTCGTCTCCATCACGATTCGGCGCTGGATGCGCTCCCGGCTGATCTGCGCTGGGCCTTGCTCAACTTGGATCGAGGCTAGCTGGCTCAGAGGGATCAGCCGCCCTTGCGGGTCCGCAACCTTGATATTCCTGATACGCTCGACGTCCGCTCGATCCGACGGCTGGAAGCGGACCTGCAACGCAAACCTGCGCTGGCCCTCGAGCACCTGGCCCACCTCTTTTCCGCCCATCGATTCGACTACGTCCAGGACCTGCGATGCATTGATTCCATAGCGCGCGATGGCGGCACGATCGATACGGATTCGGAGGAAAGGCAACCCGGCGATCTGCTCTGCCTTCGCATCGGCTGCGCCACGGACCTGTGATACGACCCGGACGATCTCGTCGGCCTTTTGCTTCAGAACATTGAGGTCGTCGCCATATAGCGAGATGGCTACATCGGAGCGGACGCCGGCGATTAGCTCCTGCATGCGGAGTTCGATCGGCTGAGAGTAACTGAAGATCACCCCAGGGACTGCCTTATCAAGCGCGCTGTCCATCGCCTCGATCAGGCCCTCGCGGTCCTTCGCAGTTGTCCACTCTTCCTGGGGCTTAAGAATGGCGTAAATGTCGCTGACCTCCACTCCCATCGGGTCGGTGGGGATCTCCGCTTGGCCGGTTCGCGACACGACGGTCTTTACCTCCGGGAACTTCCGTAGCGTCTTCTCGATGAGAGTGCTGCTTTCGACTGATTGGGAAAGTGCAACGCTCGGCAATCGCCAGGCTTGCAGTGCGAGCGCGCCTTCTTCGAGTCGCGGGATGAACTCAGCACCCATTCTAGTAGCCGCAAGCACACTGACTGCGAAGACCGCAGTGCCAACCGCGACGGTCACCAGCGGACGGCCAGCGGCTTTCCGCAATAGTGGTAAATAGACCTGGTGTGCCTTCCGGATCAGCCAGGTTTCTCTCTCTCGAACGCCGCGCCGGAAGGAAAATGATGCGAGTACCGGCATCAAGGTCAGGGACAGCACGAGCGAGGCGGCTAGCGCAAAGATCACCGTGAGGGCCATCGGACGAAACATCTTGCCCTCGACCCCATGCAGCGTCAGGATCGGCAGATACACGATCATGATAATCAACACAGCGAAGAACACCGGTCGGGCAACCTCGCGCCCGGCCTCCAAAATCACGTGGCGTGGGGGAACGGGGTTGTGTTCTGTGCGCTCCGACAGTCGCCGCACGATGTTTTCAATCATCACCACGGAGCCGTCGACGATCAGGCCGAAATCTATCGCCCCAAGACTCATCAGATTGCCTGACAGGCCGGCGTACACCATTCCTGTGAACGCAGCCAGCATGGCTAAAGGAATGGCCGAAGCGACGATCAGGCCGCCTCGCAAATTTCCAAGCAAGAGGAGCAGCACGGCGACCACGAGGACTCCCCCCTCGATCAGATTCCGCGAGACTGTGCCGATGGTCTTGTGGACCAAATCGGTGCGATCGTAGTAGCTGTCGATCGTCACACCTGGAGGTAGAGTCGGCCTGATCTTCTCGAGACTCTGTTTGACGCGATCCGCAACCAGCCGGGAGTTTTCTCCGATCAGCATCAATACGACTCCCGTCACTACCTCACCCTGCCCATCGCGCGTGACGGCTCCCTGGCGAACCTTCGGAGCAAAGCGGACATCGCCGATACTCTTGACGAATACAGGCACGCCTTCTTGCGTGGCGGCAACCACAATATTCTCGATGTCGGTCAGATTCTCCACCAGGCCCTCACCCCTGATGACCTGCTGCTCCTGGTTGCTCTCGATATAGGCCCCTCCGGTAGCCGAATTGTTCCGCTGAAGGGCCTCTATGACCTGCTCGACCGAGAGGTTGTAGCTGACCAGTTTGTTCGCATCGATCTGGACCTCGTATGTTTTCAATTCGCCGCCGTAGGTATTGACCTCCACAACCCCGGGGACCGACCGTAGTTTGAAAGCTACATCCCATTCGAGAATGGATCTCAGCTCCATGGACGAATAGCCCTGGCCTTTGATTTCGAACTGATAGATCTCGCCGAGACCCGTCGAGATCGGACCCATTTCGGGAGTTCCAAAACCGGCTGGAATCATCTCGCGCGCCTGAGGAAGCCGCTCCATCACCAATCGGCGTGCAAAATAGATCTCTACGTCCTCGTTGAAGAACACATACACAACCGACAGTCCGAATCGGGACGTGGAGCGGATCGTCTGGATTCCGGGTAGTCCGCTCATCGCCGTTTCTACAGGAAAGGTGATGAATCGTTCCACCTCAACTGGCCCGAGACCCGGGGCGCGGGTGATGATGAGAACCTGGTTGGGCGTGATGTCGGGCACGGCGTCAATAGGCAGGCGCTGCATGTTGTAGATGCCGGTGCCGATCAACAGAAGCGCCAGCACGAGGATCAGAAAACGATTTTGCAGCGAGAACTCGACGATTCTGTGCATTTAGCTACTCCTCGCCCCCGATCTGCTCGCGCAAGAGTATCGATTTCAGTTGAAAGCTGCCATTGGTGACCACCAGTTCGCCGGGTTTCAGGCCGCTCTTGATCTCTACGCGGTCTCCGTCGATCGCTCCCGTATCGACATCGCGTTTTACGAATTCCGTCTCACCGATCTTCACGAATATGACGGACCGGTCATTGATGGTTTGAAGCGCGGTCTTGGGCGCCATGACTGCGTCCCGGCCGGTGGGTGAGGGAATCAAGAGCGTCGCAAACATGTCGATCTTGAGTAGCCCTTCCGGGTTGGCCACTTCACAGCGCGCCCGTGCCGTTCGCGTTTTCGGATCGAGCACGTCGCCAACATAGGTCGTGAGACAGTTGAACGTACGCCCGGGATACGCCCCGAGCGTCACGGGCACGCTAAGCCCTTTGCGAATAGCCGCTATGTCCCTCTCGTAGATATTGGCCTGAATCCAGACCGTAGAGAGGTCGGCAATGGTAAACAGTTCGTCTGCGGTGTCCACCGTCTGGCCTTCGCCAACGTTGTACTTGATCACGACTCCATTAAAGGGGGCGCGCAGAGTGCTTTGAGAGAACTCGCGATGACTGGACCCGGACTTCTCAAGCTTCTGAATCTCCGCCTCCGTTAGTCCGAAGCGGTGCAATTTCTCTTCCACACGGGCCATTTCGGCTCGCTGCGTTTCGATCGCAGACAGCGCACCGGCGTG
>JAMCRS010000415.1 GCA_023380675.1 Chloroflexota bacterium | reverse complement strand
TGTGGGCAAGTCCCGTCCCCATGCTGTGGGCAAGTCCCGTCCCCATGCTGTGGGCAGCCAAGTCCCGTCCCCATGCTGTGGGCAGCCAAGTCCCGTCCGCTTGCTGTGGGCAGCCAAGTCCCGTCCCCATGCTGTGGGCAGCCAAGTCCCGTCCCCATGCTGTGGGCAACTCCCCTCCCCTTGCCGTGCACAGCAAGTCCCCTCCCCTTGCGAAGGGGAGGGTTAGGGAGGGGTCGTGCCTGCGGTCGTACAACATCAAATTGAGCAATCCATGGGCAGAGTTGGGAGTGTCCTGACCTGCAATCACCGTGAGTCTCGCGAGTACGGTTATTGAATGCATGACCAGACCATGACGACCAACGATTCAACGCCGGTCCACTTGGAACTTTCTACTGCGCCTGCCGGCGCGGTCGGTGCGCGCCTGCGTTCGGCTTTCGGCTGGGCGCGCGCGAATGCCGCTGTGCTGGTCGGCGCGCTCGCGGTCGCGGCGATCGGGTTCGTGACGTACGTTCCGGCGCTCAACATCGGATTCTGGACCGACGACTATTTGTTTGTCGAGGCGGCCGGACGGCTTCCGCTGGGGCAGTATCTCGCGCTCTACTTCGATCCCCGGCTTCAGGTGACCTGGTATCGCCCGATGCAGGGAATGCAGTGGCGGCTCGAGTACGCCCTGTTTCACGGCGATGCGCTCGGCTATCACGTGGTCCAGCTCGGTTTCCACCTGGTCAACTGCATCCTACTCTACGCCCTCGTGTCGCGCATCACTCGGAAATGGCGCATCGGCTTCGCCGCCGCGGCGATATACGTGAGCCTCGCCGCTTACAGCATTGCCGTCCTATGGGTCGCGGTGCCCGACGCGCTGGCAAGCCTTTTCTATCTCGCCGGGGCGCACCTGTGGCTGACGTTTCTCGAGTCGGAAAACCGGACGGCGTACGTCGCGAGCATCGCGACTCTGATGGCGGCCTTTCTCAGCAAAGAAATGGCGGCGACGTTGCCCGCGTTGTTCTTTCTGATCGATCGCGGATTCGTTCGCAAGCCGGCCACGCTGCGCGCGCTCGTCAAGCGCTACCTCCCCTTCGCCGTTATCGGCCTCGTGTACGCATCGCTCGAGTACACGGCGGTGACGCGCGGCGTGTTTACACGCGATTGGGGCTACGGCATTGACGTCAACAACCTGTACGTCTTGCTCTCCTACCTGGGCCAGATGGCGCTGCCGTGGAAATTAGATCCGCCGTGGAGTTACCTCTGGCTGCTGCTTGAGGCAGCCGCATTTGGCTATGCGCTCTGGCGCCGCGAGGTTCGCGCCCTCGTGTTTGCGGCGATTGCCGTCTTGATCGTCCTGCCGGTCGTGCCGTTTCGTGGATTGAACACGCGCTATCTCTACCTCCCCATGATGGCCTCCGCCGTCGGCGCCGCGCTCGTCCTGGAATTCGGCCTCACCGTGCTGGCGCAGCTCCGCTCGCCCAAGGTCCTGCGTTTGGCCGGCGGGGCCGTCCTCGCAGCGCTCGTCGTGTTCGCGATGGTCAACGGAAGCCTCGCAACCTCTTCGTACGGCGAGGACGTGGCCGGCGTCGCTCGTGAAACACGACTGCAGTTTCGTCCAATTTTCCAGGCGCACGCGTCCTTTCCGCCGGATACCTTGTTGTACTTTTTCAATCAGCCGTTCACCACGCCGAACATATCCGGTTTGATGTTCCTGCGCTACGGCGCGAACGTCTCCGTGTCCGGCAGCGATATCGACCGTCCGGTCGGGCTGCGTGACCACAAATCGGCGTACGTGTACTACCTCGACGGCCAGAATGTCATGCGCGAGGCGCCGGTATCGCCGGCGGCTTCCGTTCGAACGGACCCGGCGCTCCCGGTTCGGTTCGAAGATGGGATCTCTTTGACCGGCTGCGAGGTCGTCGATACGCGTACGCAAGCCGGCGGTTCGATCGACCTGATCCTCTACTGGGAGACCTCGAAAAAGCTCGACAAGGACTATACCGTCTTTGCGCACCTGGTCGGCGCGGCCGGCGGTGCCGGCACTGCCGGCAATGTAGTCGCCGGCTACGACAGCCAGCCCAAAGAGGGGCACGCGCCGACCAGCGGCTGGACGCCCAACAGCACGGTGGTCGATACCATCGTCCTGCCCATCAGCCCGGACGTGCCGGTCGGAGCCGGCTATCGCGTCCGCGTTGGACTATACTATCTGCCGACGATGCAGCGGCTTGCCGTGCTCGGCGCGTCCGGCGCGCCAGCCGGGGATGCGGTCGCTCTCGATTCTTTCGAGATCGTAGCGAAATAGCCGGTTGGGTTACGCTAGTGCAGTATTTGAATCAAAGCGATCGACCAATTGAAACGGGCGCGGTCCCCGGCCGTCTTGCGGCGCTCGTCGCCGCATTGCCTGTGTGGGGCAGCGTCGCCTTGATCGCCGCGGCCGGCCTCGTACTGTACAGCCCAGTTCTCGCCGCCGGTTTCTGGACCGACGATTACACCTTCGTCGAGATGGCGGCGCGTCTCCCGTTCCTGCAATATCTCCGTCAGTATTTCGATCCGCGCGACCTGATCTCCTGGTATCGGCCTCTCCAGGGAATGTTGTGGTGGATCGAGTTCAAGCTCTTCGGAGCCGACCCGACCGGCTATCACGTCGTCAACGTCCTCATCCACATCGGCAATTGCTTCCTCCTATTCGGACTGGTCCGGCACGTCACGCGCAAATGGTGGGTTGGCCTGACGGCCGCCCTCGCGTTCCTGGCCATTTTCAATGTCGGGATCGACGTGTACTGGCCCGGCGTGGCCGACCCCGAGATGACGTTCTTTTGCCTTGCGGCGCTGTGGTTTTGGCTGGCGTACCTCGACCGGCCGGCTTGGCCCCTCTTCGCCGGCGCGTTCGTCGCTTACGTCGCGGCCATTCTGACCAAGGAGATGGCAGCCACACTTCTCGTGGTCATGTTTCTCGCCGATCGTCTAATGCTTGGCCGCCCCGTGACTTGGAAGGCGCTCGTTCTGCGCTATATGCCCTTTGCGATCGTCATGGTTCCCTACGCGCTGATCGAGTATGGCATACAGACACGCGGCGTCTACGTAAACTTTGTCACCTATGGGACCGGCGGACATCCCCTGCAGAATCTCGGCCAGTACCTTCTCTGGCTCACGTTGCCGTGGTCGACCGGCACTCCGGCAAATGTGTTGGCGCTCGCCGTGGTCGTGCTTGCGTTGGTTTATTTTGTCGGCGTCAAGCGAAGCCGCTCGCTCGCGTTCCTCGCGCTCGCCGGGGCCGTCTCCGTCCTCCCCGTCGTCCCATTCCCTTTTGCGATCGAGCGCTATCTCTATCTCCCTGCCGCTGCCTCGGCCGTCTGGCTCGCCGCGGCGCTCGAGTGGGTTCGTACCCGGATCGACTACCACTTCGTCCGTGTGGCCGCCCTCCCCGCACTGGCCGCCGCGCTCTTCGTTTGGAATGGAGCGGGTTTCTTCGACAACGCATTCAACTACAGCGAGTTCGTTCGCGAGACCCGACTGCAATTTCGCCCGATCTTCCAAAAGCACCCGTCGTTCGGTCCGGACACGCTGCTCTATTTCGTCGAGCCACCGTTCCCGACGCCGAATTTGTCCGGCATGTTGTACCTCCGATACGGCGACAACGTATCCGTTTACGGCACGGACCGCGACCACGTCCCGCTGCTGCACGAGCACGCCGCTTCCTACGTTTTCTACCAAGACGATCAGGGGACCTGGCAAGAGCAGTTGGTCGACAAGACCGTGTCGATTCACTCGACGCAAACGCCGCCGGTGAGGTTCCGGCAGTCCATTTCGCTCGTCGATTTCGACCTGATCGATCCCAAGGTCACGCCGGGCGCGCCCGTCATCCTGATCCTCTACTGGCAAAGCCAACAGAAGGTAGACAAGGACTATACAGTCTTCGTCCATCTTGTGGATGCTCAGGGTCGCGTCGTCGCCGGCTATGACGGCGAGCCGCGCCAGGGCAAGGCGCCCACCAGCAGTTGGCGTCCGAGCGATCTGCTCGCCGACGCCCACCTGCTGTCGATCGCGGACGGCGTTCCTCCCGGCCGCTACAGCGTCGAGCTTGGACTGTACGATGCCGCGACGATGCAGCGTCTGTCGGTCGTGGATCCGCAAGGCAATCCGATCACGGACAAGGTGGTCATTTCCCCCATCATCGTCGAGGACCGCGTTGCGCAATAGGATCACCTCCCTCCTCAACGCTCACCGCCTCGCCGCCGTCGTCGTGTCGGCGTTCGTGGTGCTGGGCGTCGTCTACTCCGTCGTCACCCCCATCTTTGAAGCCGGCGACGAGATCTGGCACTATCCGTTCGTCCAGTATCTTGCTACCGGTCATTCGCTGCCGGTCCAGGACCCAAACGTCCAGACGCTGTGGGAGCAGGAAGGCGGTCAACCGCCGCTGTATTACGCGCTCGGCGCTGCCGCCACATTCTGGATCGACACTGGCGACCTCACCGACCGGTTATGGCGCAATCCTGAAGCGCGCATCGGAATCCCGCTCGATTATGGGAACAAGAACCTCGTCGTTCACACCAGCGCAGAAGACTGGCCGTGGAGCCGTACGACGCTTGCGGTTCACTTGCTCCGCGTTTTGTCGATCTTGCTTTCGACTCTCACCGTAGTTTTCACCTACCTGCTCGCGCTCGAGATCAACCCGCAGAGCAAAGCCCTCGCCGCGGCCGCCGCCGCGTTGGTCGCGTTCAATCCCATGTTCCTCTTCATCAGCGCGTCGGTGAACAACGACAACCTCGCCGTTTGCCTCGCGACGCTTGCGCTCTTGCTTCTGACACGGCTCGTTACGCGCGAGGTGACGCTGCGTCGTTTTGTGATTCTGGGCTTGGTCCTGGGTCTCGCGGCGCTCTCCAAGGCCTCCGACCTGGGGCTGATCGTGATTGCCGCCATCGTGTTCGTCTATCTCGTCCTGCGGACTTCCGGCGGCGCCAGCCGCCTGCCGGGCGAGCTGCTTGTGCTGAAAAGAAATGAACCGCTCAGGATAGCTCTTGCCGGCAGCCTAGTGTGTGCGGCGATCGTCCTCGCCGTCGCCGGGTGGTGGTACGTCCGCAATTGGGTGCTCTACGGCGATCCCCTTGCCTTCAACGTCTGGGTTGCCATCGCCGGCGGCCGCCCGGTGCCGGCGACGATCGCAACCCTGCTTGGCGAATTCCAGGGTTTTAGGATATCGTTTTGGGGCAACTTTGGGGGCGTCAACATTATCGCTCCCGAATGGGTCTATACCTTGCTCGATGGATTTACGATTCTGGCCGGGATCGGCCTCGTCGTCGGCGCCGTGCGTCGAAATCTCCCCCGGCTCCTGGCTCTGCCGGCGGTCTGGCTGGCGCTCATTCTGGTCTCGTTGGTACGTTGGACGCTGCTCACGTTCGCATCCCAAGGCCGCCTGATCTTTCCGGCCATCAGTGCGGTTTCGATCCTCATGGTGTACGGTCTTTGGCAGCTTACGCCGGCAGAGCCAGGAGCCGGGGGAGATTTCGACGCACGGCGCCGACGACGAGGCCGATCCCGGCCAGAATCGTAAATCCAT
>JAMCRS010000414.1:4057-5231 GCA_023380675.1 Chloroflexota bacterium | reverse complement strand
GGCGTCCGCGCGCGATCCGATCGCGACCTTCAAGATCGAAGAGTTGATGCAGAGCTTGCGGGAAAAATATACGATCATTATCGTGACGCACAACATGCAGCAGGCCGCGCGGGTATCGGACTATACGGCGTTCATGAGCTGGCAGGCATTCGCCGCGCTCTCGTACGACGCTCGCGCGGCGGAGCATGAGGCCGCGTCGGTCAAGGCGCCAACGTCACACGCCGGACGCATCATCGAGTTCGGCCCCACCAAGGACCTGTTTACAAACCCCGCCGAAAAGGAAACGGAGGACTATATCACCGGTCGGTTTGGCTAAGGGTTGCTCTCCTTTCCTTTTGAAGAGGGGCTGGGGGGAGAGGTCAGCGGCGGACTTTGCCGTGGGCTAGCACACGCGCCGGTTGACACGGCGAAGGCCGAGCGAAGAGGGGAAACGCGCCGCACGGCGCAAAGTCGAGCAGATAACGAGGAGGGGAAATGGCGCGCGATACTTTTGAAAACCAGTTGAACGAGCTAAAGAACGCCGTGCTTGTACTCGGGCGGGACGCCGGCCAGACGGTCACCGACGGCGTGGAGGCGCTCAAGACGCGCGATCGCGTCCTCGCCGACTCCATCATCGCGCACGACGAGGACATCAACCAAAAGCGTTACCGGATCGAAGAGCGGTGCTACGCGCTGATGGCGACGCAGCAGCCGCTTGCCAGCGACCTGCGTGAGATCATTTCCATCCTCCTCATCACGATCGAGCTCGAGCGGATCGCCGACCACGCCAAGAACCTGGCGGAAATCGTGATCCACATGGGAAATGAGCCGCTGCTCAAGCCGCTGATCGACATTCCCCGCATGGCGGAAACGTGCCGCACGATGCTCGAACAGGCGCTGGACGCCTTTTCGCGCAATGACGCCCGGCTCGGCCGTGCAGTGTGCGACCGTGACGACGAGATCGATTTCCTCTACCAGCAGGTCTTTCGTGAGCTCATGACCTACGTGCTGGACGATCCGCGCACGGTACAGCGGGCGCTGAATCTGCTGTTTGCGGCCCACAACCTCGAACGGGTCGGCGACCGCATCACGAACATCGGCGAGCGTGTCATCTATGCGGCGACGGGCCGGCTCGAAGAGCTCAACGTCGAGCACCCTATTCAGGCGCGCTGAAAGGCCGGACCCGACGCGGGCG
>JAMCRS010000414.1:0-4047 GCA_023380675.1 Chloroflexota bacterium | reverse complement strand
GGGTGCTGTTCATGTGCGTCCACAATTCCGCCCGGTCGCAGATGGCGGAGGGCTTGCTGCGCGCGCTCGGCGGCGAACGATACGCGGCGTTCAGCGCCGGGAGCGAGCCGACGAGCGTCAATCCGCTGGCGGCGCGGGCGCTGCTCGAACAGGGAATCGACATCTCAAAGCAACGCTCGAAGAATGTGGCCGAGTTCGCCGGCCAACGGTTCGACCACGTGATCACGCTGTGCGCGGAAGAGGTGTGCCCCGTGTTCTTGGGCCAAGCCCCGCGTCTGCATTGGCCGCTGCCGGACCCGGCAGCCGTCCAGGGAGATGAGGAAGCGCAGCTGAGCGCCTTTCGTCAGACGGCCGCCGAGCTGAGAACGCGGATCCAGAGATTCATTCAGGACGACGGCAAGTGACCTCCATTCTCATCGTCGAAGACGATCAAACGCTCCTGGAAACACTCGCCTACGACCTCGGACGGGAAGGGTACGACGTGCTGCGCGCGAGCGATGGGATCAGCGCACTCAACGTCGCGCGCGAGCACAAACCCGACCTGGTCGTACTCGACATTATGCTGCCGGAGCTGGACGGGTTGACGGTCTGTCGAACACTGCGGCACGAATCGAGCGTGCCGATCGTCCTGCTGACGGCCCGCAGCGGCGAAGTGGACCGCATCGTCGGACTGGACAGCGGGGCCGACGATTACATCGTCAAGCCGTTTTCGCTCGGCGAGTTCTCGGCCCGGCTGCGCGCCGTGATGCGGCGAGGGAGCCGCGGTCCGTCGATCAAGCTTGAGTCCGGCGACCTGGTGCTCGACCTCCTGGCGCACCGTGCGCTGAGAGATGGGCGGGTGCTCGAGCTCCCACCCAAAGAGTTCGACCTGCTGGCGGAATTGATCCGCCACAAAGGAGCGGTCTTGACCCGCGACCTGCTGCTGCAGCAGGTGTGGGGATATGATTTCGGGGGGGACTCGAGAACAGTGGACGTACACGTGCGCGGTCTGCGCGAAAAGATCGAAGCCGACCCGGCGAATCCCACCCGCATCGAAACGGTCCGCGGAATCGGGTACCGTTTCTCCGGTTGATTTTGATGCCATACGATCTTATCGTCGTGTTATGCCTTGCGGCAGCGGCCGCGGCCTTTCTCGTCTGGAAACTGGACGCGGTCCGCCGGCGGCTGGCCGAGCGCGAGTCCGAACTGCGGGCGCGGACGCTCGAGCTCGAAAGGCGGGACGGCCTGCTGCAAGCCGTCACGCGCGCGACGAGCGACGGCTTTATCCTGCTCAGCTCGGACGCGCGGGTCGCCTACGTCAACGACGCGGCGCGATCGCTC
Organism: Chloroflexota bacterium; assembly: GCA_023380675.1. Next base: position 2,727 of record JAMCRS010000414.1, on the reverse strand, counting down.
CTGGGGCTGGAGGACGGCGTCGGCAAGCCGCTACGAGATATCGGCGGCGGCACGGAGCTCTACCCGCTGCTCGAGATGGTAGAGCGGAGCGACGCCGATTCGATCGACCAGATCGTGACGACCGGCGACAAGGCTTTTTCCGTGCACGTCCAAGCCGTCGGAAGCCGGGCGAAGGACGGCGTGCTCATCCGGCTGGACGAGATCACCGAATTGCAGCGGCTCGGCCGCGCGCGGCGTGACTTTGTGGCGAACATCTCTCACGACCTCCGGACGCCGGTCGCTTCGCTGCAGCTCCTGGTGGACACGCTGACGTCGGAAGCGTCGCACGACGGTCCTTTCGTGGCGGGGCTCCTCGGCAAGATGCACCTGCAGATCGACCTGCTCCGCCAGCTTACGGACGAATTGATGGACCTGGCGCTCATCGAGTCCGGCCAGGCGCCGATCAAGCTCGTGGAAACTCGCGCGGTCGATCTCGTCAACGAGGCCACCGGCCCGCTGCATCCGCAAGCCGACTTGAAGGGAATCGCCATGAGCGCCTCGGTCGACCCGGCGACGATGGTCCTGGCCGACCCGCAGGCAATTCGCAAGGTGCTGGGCAATCTCATCCACAATGCGCTCAAGTTCACCAATTCGGGCGGCCAGATCGAGATACGAGTGACGCCGGAAGGCGACAACGTCCAATTCGCGGTGGCGGATACCGGCATCGGGATCCCGCCGAGTGAGCTGCCGCGCGTGTTCGAACGATTTTACAAGGTGGACCGCGCCCGGGCGCGCGGCGCCGGAGAGTTGCGCGGCACCGGCCTGGGGCTGGCGATCGCCAAGCACATCGTTGGCGCGCACGGCGGCACCATCTGGGCAGCCAGCTCAGAGGGAAAGGGTTCGACGTTTTTCTTCACTCTCCCCGCGGCCTAAGACCGAAGAACAAGCCGGGCGGACGTTCCCAGCGTGCGAGCGCATTACGCGACCGCACGCGTTTTTTGTACGCCGATCCGCCCTCACTCAGGTCCCGTCGGGCGCGATCCTGCGTCTTTGATCGCTCGCCGCAACTTTCGTTCGGGTTTTCGATCAGATTTTAAGGGTGAGTCTGAGAAGCGGCGCGGGAGTTATGGCAAGCGCGAGGGATGTCGATACCCGTGTAAATCTCGGCGAAACCGATACAAGCGCTATTCAAGGGAGACGATAGGAGCGCCGGCACAATCCGGAAACGCGGGAGAAAACTCCTAGCGCGCCTGTTTTGGCAGACAATAATCCTTGGCCTCATGGTATAATACGCGCGGAGCGAGGATGCAATGGCAAAGACACGTACTGCGGCGAAGCGCAACGACAACCACAACGCGGCGTCCATCAAGGTGGAGCGGATCGCCGTGCCGGCGGACGCCAAGCTCTTTATCAATCGAGAAGTGAGCCTGCTCGAATTCTTTCGCCGCGTGCTCGAGGAGGCGCAGGACGAAAGCAATCCGCTGCTGGAGCGTTCCAAGTTTCTCTCCATCGTGGGATCGAACCTGGCCGAGTTCTTTATGGTGCGCATCGCCGGCATCAAGCAGCAGATCGAGGCGGGTGTGATCGACCTGACACCAGATGGTTTGACGCCGGCGGAGGAGCTCGCGATCTTACGCCCGATCGCGCTGGACATCATGAACCGGGCGCGTGATTGCCTGCAATCGCTCCTGTTCCAGCTCAACCAGGCCGGGGTTCATATTCTGGACTATGCCGCGCTGAGCGCCGAGCAAAAGGCGAGCGTCGACGCGTATTTCGCCGAGATGATCTTTCCCGTCCTCACGCCGCTCGCGTCCGATCCGAGCCGTCCGTTTCCCCACATTTCGAACATGAGCATGAATCTCGCCGTAGTGATCCGCGACGAGAACGGAGGCGAGCGATTCGCGCGGGACCGTCAGGCCATTCCGCCGGCGGCCCATCGCGCTCGAGCGTGGCTTCGAGCTCCTCGCGTTTGTGCACTGCCCCTGAGCTTTGCTCGATCCGTTTGAGGGTAATACGGAGGGTGCCGTCGGTCTCCCTCCGCCGGCAGACGTAGCCCGCCGCGTGGATTCGGCGTTCTGCCGTGTCGAGAAATGTGTCGTGGACCTCGAGTGTCGAGCCAGGCGCGAGCGCATACCCGCCGAGCTCCGGCGTCGCGGCCAATCGCTCGAGTGTTTCCGAATCGGGCAGCGCGAATTTCGCTTCGATTTCCATTTCAGAGCGCCATCACTTTGGCGTTATACAACCACACCAGCTCGCCGCGGAGCGAAGCGGTGTGCGGAATCTCGACGCAGGCGAGGCTTGCCTTTTTGCAGACGACTCGGCCTCCGCCGATCAGTCGGCTGATCGTTTCGCTCATGCCCGGCTCGTGTCCCACCAGCATGACGCTGGTCGCGTTGGGCTGAGATTCCAGGATTCCGGTCAACTCGCTCGCGCCAAAGCCGGGACCCAGGCGGTCGTCCTTGACGAGCCGATCGTCCCGTTTCAGGACTCGCGCGACGATCTCGGCGGTCTGAACAGCCCGCACGAGCGGACTGGTGACGATCACGTCCGGATCCAGGCCGAGCTTTGCCATCGTCGCCGCTTGACGCGTCATCCGCTCTTTGCCCTCTTCGGTCAACGGGCGATCGTAGTCGTCGCCCGTCCAATCGTTCCGATCCCCGGCAAGGCCGTGCCGCAAAAAGTAGATCCTCATGTCGTTACGGCTCCTCGGTTGATAAGCCAGGCTTGACTGTCGATGCGGGGTTGGCC
>JAMCRS010000413.1 GCA_023380675.1 Chloroflexota bacterium | reverse complement strand
CGGCCAGCGGAACCCACAAGGGAACGATACTCAATATACCGGCAACGGGTCGGACCATTTCGATTCGCGGTGTATCGATGCTGACGATCGCCGCCGGCGAGGTCGAGCGAGCTACTTATCTTTGGGACGTGGCGGGACTATTGCGTGAGGTCGGCTTGCTGCCGGAACTATAGCCGACGCTGATTGGAGATCATTTCCGGCCGGATATTGAGTTCTGGAATCCATACTCGAGGGGGATAACATGAACGGTTCGTTCGATCGTTTCGGCGGCACAGCGGCGATACTCGCCGGCGCGGCGGGGCTGCTGTATGCCATCTCGTTCGTGGTCGCCAAGAACGCGCTGCTGTACTCTCTGTTTCTGACGCTACTCGGGGTGTTCGGCTTCGCTGCATTGGTCGCCGTGTACTATCGCCTCCGCAGCGACGAGCCGGGTTATGCCCTGGTCGCGCTCGCCTTTGGGCTCGTCAGCGCGGCCGGGACGGCGGTTCACGGGGCATACGATCTAGCCAACGCGATCAATCCGCCGGCGAGCGTTCCGGCCGGCTTGCTCGACCTTCCGAGTCAGGTCGATCCGCGCGGGCTGCTCACGTTCGGCTTCACCGGAATTGGGCTGTTCATCTTCGCCGGGCTGATGACGCGCAGCCGATCGTTTCCCGCCGCGCTGGGATATCTCGGTTACGTGTCAGCCGTGCTCTTCGTCATTCTCTACGTGGGGCGGCTCATTGTTCTCGATCCGGCAAACCCGGTGATACTTGTACCGGTTTTGCTCAACGGTTTTGTGGTGAGCCCGATATTCTACGTCTGGCTCGGCGTCTCGCTGCAGAGAGCGAGCTCGGCCGAACCGGCCAAGATCGCGGCGACGCAAGGCGCGTGACGCCGGTCCGCGATCGCTCGTCGAGGAAAATCTCAAACGATTATTCGACCACCTCGCGTCCTTCGCGACAAAAATACCAAAAGGAGGAAGGAATGAACGGGACCGATACTGTCAAGGCGCTACTGGCCGCGATCGAGGCAGGCGATATGGCCAAGGCGTCTGGCCTGATGACCGACGACCTGACTTTTTCCGGCCCGGTGCCGCAGCCGATTGCGAAGAACGAGTATGTGGGGCTGCAGGGCGCGCTCGTCGCGGCGATGCCGGACTGGAAGTTCAACGCGACGGATTTCAAGGAGGACGGGGAGAGGAAGGCTGCGACCCAATGCGTGGCGAGATGTCTCGGATGGACCCTTTTTCCAGCGGAGTCCTAAAGGCGAAGGGGGAGTCGTATTAACGATGGGACGCCAGTGGGGGGCAGATACGGACTAGGCAACAGCCGCAGCCAAACGCGGCAGGAGAGTGTGGAGAGACTCGTATGCCCGTGCCGACGCGAGGTGTGCAGCGCTCGAAGCAATTTCACGCGTTGATTCCGGTGCCTGCGTTGATGTGAAACGCGCGCACTCATTGCACCGCGCGAGATCGCCCGCACACTTGCCCTGGCGGTAACGTGACTGTGGCGCACTTTACAGCCACGGTCCCGCCGGGCAGGTGTGACGCGTTGTTTCTCCACACCCTCTCCTAGCGGACCTGGTGGTTACCCACATGTAGGGGCGATCCCTTGTGGTCGCCCACAATTGGGCAGGCACAAGGCGCTGCCCCTACGCGATGTGTACAATCACCAGAGCGGACCCATTGACAAGCCGGTCAGGAATGAATAAAATCGGCCACTATACTCTTGGGGGGGGACAAATCATGAGCATCTTGATCGCTCTCGTTCGGCTCGTTCATATTTTTTCCGGCGTATTTTGGGCGGGAGGGGCGATCGTGCTGGCCGCGTTCGTCGAGCCTTCCGTTGCGGCGACCGTGCCTGAAGGCAATAAATTCATGCAGCGCTTTGTAAACAGCGGCTTTGTTGCCGCGATGGGCATTGCGGGGCCGCTGACCGTGCTCGCGGGGCTGGCGCTTTACCTGATCGATTCCGGCGGACTGCAGACCGGATGGATCACGACCCACACCGGACTGGGATTCACCGTGGGAGGAATTGCCGGCCTGATCGCGTTTTTCATCGGGTTCTTCATCAGTCGCACTGCGGCGGAAGCGATGGGTGCGCTTGGGCGAGAGATGCAGGCCGCCGGCAGACCGCCTACGCCTGACCAAGTCCAAAAGATGAAAGCACTGCAAGAAAGGCTAAGTCAGGCGTCCGTGGCAACCGCGATAGTACTCGCCGTTGCCGTGGCGGCGATGGCAATGTCGCGTTATCTTTAAGGGACTGGCGCGGCGCGTTGCCGGTGTCGACCCCACCCTACCCCTCCCCTTGGCAAGGGGAGGGAACTGGGGCACGTGGCCGGATTCGCCGTGGACTGCGAGGGAGGGCGACCACACAGGGTCGCCCCTACACGTTTTTGGTTCAACCCCGGTGGGGCGGCAAGGGCGACCACACAGGGTCGCCCCTTGGGCGCGAACACAAGGGCACCAAGTGCTTCGACATCGGCCCGAAGACTGATTGCGTTACTTGGAACGCTACGAACTAGAGCACGAGTTTTTTCGCGAGCGACAGCGCGGTCCGGTTGCGCGTCTCCGCAACCGAAAGGAGCGGCTCAAAGTATTCCCCCAGCTCCTTGAGCGCGCCGCGAGCCATATCGCCGCGGCGGCTCGGATCGTCCGCCCAGATAAATAGATACACGTCTCCCTTTTGAACCACGAACGGACCATCTTGCTCATCTTCAACTGACTCGTCCGATTGGATCTGCAACTTGAGCCGCGAAACGACCATGCGCCGCTCTCTAGGCTGCTTTGTCTGCAGCCGTGAATTCGATCGCCAGACATGAATTCTCGGCATAATAGCACCGTGAGGAATGATTTTGGAGTCGAAAGACGAAGACGCCGAGCGAAGCACTGAAGATGTCATTCACTTGCCCCCTTTATACTAATGCAAAAACGTAAAGATTCTTTCACACTTCTTTTACCTTCGAAATGAGCCGAATCTGAGGCATTGGAGACGATTCCGGAGATAAAAAAGACGCCCGGCGAGTGCCGAGCGTCATGCAGAGTCTTTAGCGCAAAGCGGTCATCTCACGGCGAAGTTGCCGGCGCGCCCAACCAATCCATCATCCGTTCGTTCTGATAGGCGAAATCCAACGAGACCTTGTCCGTGACGTTCGTGAGCACCTGAGCCAGACCCGACCCGTCGGGGTTAATTACGAAGAACTCCCACTTGCTGTCTCGATTGGACAGGAACAGGATCTGCTTGCCATCCGACGACCACGTCGGAGCGACATTGTGCACGACCTGACCCAACGCATAGTATCGGATGGGGTCCGGGTTGGTGATGCCGGTAGGGTCGCTTCCGTCAGAATTCACCACGTTGATCTCCCAACGATCGTGCGCTTGCTGCGAATACGCGATCCGTGAACCGTTCGGACTCCACTCCGAGTTCTCGATTTCGGGCAGGTGCGGAATGGGGCGTGGGATATTCGCTCCGGCGTCCCAGTAGGTCCCGGTCGGTCCCAAGAGAACGGTGGCCAATCCACCAAGAATGCTGGTCCGCATGAGGCCCAGGCCGGGATCCGTGTATACGAGTGTGGTGCTATCCGTGTACCAAGTGGGGACAAAAGAAAGCTGAGTACTTTGGGGCTCGCTGATCTTGCCGGTAGCGACCTCGATCACGCCGACCTTCCAGATGATGTCGCTTTCCGATTTCGACTTGTCCCACGAAAACGCGATGTACTTGCCGTCAGGGCTCCAGCGCGGCCAACGAATGCGGGGGTAACCAATCAGGGCCTTGAGGTCAGAGCCGTCGGCGTTGGAGATGAAAAGACCGGGATTGGTATTGTCCCATCGCGCGAAGGTGATCTGTTTTCCGTCCGGGGACCACGAGGGATCGATGCCGTGCGTTATGAATGCAAGGTTGGAGCCATCGCCGTTGACCGTGTAGATCGCGCCGCCGGTTGCCGTTTCGAAAAGGACCTTGCCCTGAATTGTCGCCGTCGGAACGACCGTGAGAGTCAACGGCACGTAGATCGTGGGCGTCGGCGTGATCGTCGGGACCGGCGACACGTAGGCCGTGTCTCCCTGCACGGTCATCTGAAAGGAAGCGGTCGACGTGGTCAGATTGCTCACCGCGACGAAATAACGGCCGGGAGCATTGAACCTGCCGGACCAGAAAAGATCGTGAGTGATGATATTGTAAACCGTATCCCGATAAGGCGTGCCGCGGCCGACCGGCTTGACGCTTGGATCGTTAAACCACGTCGCGGCCTGACCCGGCGTGTAGACCCCGAACTGAATTCCCTTGTTTCCGCTGGCGTCCACCGTAATGTCGACGATGGAGCCGGTGACCGCGCTCGGTAGTGCGCCGCCGCCAAAACCGTCTCTTCCCCCGCGCCCGGTCGGTGCTTGCGCGACTGGAGTGCTCGCCTCGCCGCTAGACGCCGACGAGGTCGGGTATTCCACCTGGTAATCGAAATAAAACCAAAGGGTGGTGTTAGGGGCGATTACCTGTTCGCCCGCGGGCACCATGAACGGGTCGCCCGGCCCCAGGCCGGTCGGTCCGTCTGCGAGAACTGTGGTGATGACGAGGAACGCCAGACAAACTGCAATGCCCACAACCAATAGCCTGGCGATCGTCACTGTCTTCATCAGACACTCCTTCAAGAGATGATGCAAACAAGCTGTCGCCGGCGTCAATCGACCGAGAAACCGGCACGGTCAGGCACGGCGACCGAGGTCATTACGACGAATTCGCGAGCCGGCCTCAGCGGGCTGAACCGGCCTCGTACGCGCAGCGGCGACAGCCGCTAGAGCAGATTGGCGAGACGCAGCAATCCAGGACCGGCGACGCCGTCAGGCCGCGGGCACAGGAGGACAGAGCGAGCAGGACAACAGCCTGCTTTTGTCGCGCGGATTACGGAGAGTCGGCGTTGAATCGCGGTGGCTGGCGCTGGTTCGTGAAAAACCCGATGGGCTTGGAGTATCGGCGGAGAATCGCTCTCAACCTGGCGAAGGGGACCGGGGTTACGGCCTCGTATAGATCGGTCTGGTCCTTGACGCCGGGGACCGGCGGCAGGACTCGCAACTCGACACCTTCGTCGGCAAGTTCCGTCGTGAACTTCAGATCGCCCTCGAACAAATACGCTTCCGACTGCAGCGGCGCAAACGCGTCCTTGCCGATGATGGCGGCAAAGAGCGTGGTGACACGCGTAGTGGGAATTTGCTTCGCCACGACTTCGAAGCACAGCTCGCGGCAATCCCCGTATTCGCTAATAATCGCAAAGATCTTCATCGCGGCTCTTCCGGGTTTACGTCTCCTCTGGTTCCCGGTTTTTTCGGCGGCCCGGCCAGCGGCTCGCGGTCGGCCAACCTGCCCGCCGCAGAATCGGTAAAAAACCGATGCGACCCAGGCGGCTGTCCCGCGGAGTGTGGAACGCATGGCACACGGCACGGCCCTACTACTATATATAACGCCAAATGCCGACAAGTCAAATCTGGTGATTGTACACATCGCGTAGGGGCAGCGCCTTGTGCCTGCCCAATTGTGGGCGACCACAAGGGATCGCCCCTACATGTGGGTAATCACCAAGTCAAATTCGGCGCCGTGGCACATCGTGTCCGAAAGCCCGCAGCCTGCCCAATTGTGGGCGACCACAAGAGATCGCCCCTACATGTGGGTAATCACCAAGTCAAATTCGGCGCCGTGGCACATCGTGTCCGAAAGCCCGTAGCCTGCCCAATTGTGGGCGACCACAAGGGATCGCCCCTACATGTGGGTAATCACCAAGTCAAATTCGGCGCCGTGGCACATCGTGTCCGAAAGCCCGCAGTGGCACATCGTGTCCGAAAGCCCGTAGCCTGCCCAATTGTGGGCGACCACAAGGGATCGCCCCTACATGTGGGTAATCACCAAGTCAAATTCGGCGCCGTGGCACATCGTGTCCGAAAGCCCGCAGTTGAGAAAACCGCGCTCTTAGCAGGCTGCCGCGGGCGCATCTGAAGATTGGCCGGCCGGGTTCCCTCCGGTCCAGTACGTCCGAAATACGAACCATAACGTCGAGGGCGCCTGACGAACTGCCATTTAGCGCGGGCTGAATTTGATCGCGTCGAAGACCATGCCGGTACACAGCGAGCACTCGTTGGTCACGTCGGCGAGCGAGACGAACTCGCCGCCGGTCGCGGCGAAGTAGTACGTTCCCAGCGAGACCCACTGATTGGAGTACGCGCCCTGCGCGCGAGGAGCGAGGTCGTAGCGTCCGCTGTGGAAAACCCAGTAGCGCGCGTTCATCGTCGTCGCAATGTCGGTTGGAATGTAGGCGAGCACTTGGTAGGAACCCGGCCGAGGCAGTTGGGCGTACCAGCGTGCCCAGACATAGGATGCGGCTGTATCGGCATGGTTGAGCGACCAAAGCGAGTGGCCGCCGAAGCCGCTCTCGGCATTCCGCAGGTCGATGATCGCGCCGCCGGCCTGCCAGCCCGGACCGCCGTCGTCTACGACGATATCGCCGGCGGACGAAACCGGCGAACCGGCGGGCACGATCTGCACGCTTACGTTGGCATTGACCGTCCGCTCGTAGTATTCGACGTGTACGGCGTGCGCGCCGAGATTCAGCCAGCGTAGCGCGGTCAGGGTCGCGGTCGAGTGATCGTACCAGCTGTCGATCACGCGCGCGCCGTCGATCCACACGCGAATCCCGTCGTCCGCCGCGGCGACGATCGTATAGTTGCCGCTGGCGGGCAAGGTCTGCGTCGAATCCCATTTGATCGAAAAGTAATCGTCGGGAATTCCACTGCCGGGGGACCCGGTGCCCCAGTTAAAGCTCAGCAAAGGATCATAGCGGACGAATATCGGATCGCCGCTCAATGAGTCGTTGTCGAAGTACTGACCCCACCACGCGCCGGCCGGCACGCCGCCGATCCATGCGTAGGTCAGGCGCGCGACCGCATTCACATAGTCGTCGTAGTACTCCATTCGAACCGAATGCACGCCGGCGACAAGCGCGATCTCGGCAGTAGTCGACGTGACCGGTTGATCGTACCAGCGATCGATCAGGAGGACGTTGTCCACCCACAAACGGACGCCGTCGTCACTGGTCGCCGAAAAGCTCCAGGTGCCGGCGGAAAAATAAAAGGTGCTGGTCCAACGGACGGAAAAATGGTCGGAAGGAATGGCGGGGTCGGGCGAACCAGTGTCCCAATCAAAGTCGATCGCCGAGTCGTCGCGCGTGACGGCGGGATCTCCGTCGAGATTCTGGTTGGCATAGTATTCACCGTACCAGACGGGGACCGAGGTCTGGGCCCGGGCCGTTTGCGCAAGCTCAGGGGACAGGGCAGCAAGAAGAACCGCAAAGAGGACAAGAATTACAGACCGACATGCGACCGAACGTGACATTTGCGCTCCAGCGAAGATCGTCAGTCCCTCTAAACGTATACACGAATAGGGGCGCAAGGTGGTTTCACTCGCGCCGCCGGACAAGACGAGCTTGGCGTTTGGCAGCGGCGGGGGTGGAGATGCGGCGGCGCCGGAGGCATGGCCGGGCGGGAGACGTGGCAGTCCCGGAGATGCGGCAGCACCGGAAATGCGGCGGCACCGGAGGCATGGCCGGGCGGGAGACGTGGCAGTCC
>JAMCRS010000412.1:10097-19083 GCA_023380675.1 Chloroflexota bacterium | reverse complement strand
CGCTCTACCCCGACCGCGGCGAAGTTACAAAGTCGCCTGACATCGCGCCCCGGCCCCTAAAGCGGAAGGGAGAGACGCTCCACATTCTTCACTTCCATGACTGCGGCGCAGTTCTCCACAGTCATGCCAGGGAAGTGTGCGGTCTCGCAAGGACACACTCGATGTCAGATTCGATAACACATTCACGCGGCTTGAACTGCATTCTCGTTCGCGATTTTAGTTGACATTCGATTGCTTTTGGCATAATATCGTTAGCGGTTTAGCGAATGCGCTCGAATCGGGCGCTGTTTTTTAGTTGGCGCGCGGAAACATTGGAGGCAGCGATGTCTGAGAAACAAGTCGGAACCTGGGCTGTCAAAGTCGGGCTCGCCCAAATGCTAAAGGGCGGCGTTATCATGGACGTGACGAACGCCGATCAGGCCAAAATAGCGGAAGACGCCGGCGCTTGCGCCGTGATGGCGCTCGAGCGGGTGCCCGCCGATATCCGGCGCGAGGGCGGGGTCGCACGCATGGCCGACCCGAACAAGATCGTCGAGATCATGGAGGCGGTGACGATTCCGGTCATGGCCAAGGCGCGCATCGGCCACTTTGTCGAGGCGCAAGTCCTCGAGGCGCTGGGCGTCGATTACATCGACGAAAGCGAAGTGCTGACGCCGGCGGACGAAGAAAACCACATCGACAAGAATGGTTTCAAAGTGCCGTTCGTCTGCGGCTGCCGGAATCTGGGCGAGGCGCTGCGACGGATTGGAGAGGGCGCGGCGATGATCCGCACCAAGGGAGAAGCCGGTACGGGCGACGTCGTGGAGGCCGTCCGGCACGCGCGCGCAGTCCTCGGCGAGATCAAGCGGATCCAGAACATGCGGCCGGACGAGCTGATGCACGTTTCGAAAGAGATGGGCGCGCCGTACGAGCTGGTCAAGGAGACGGCCGAACTGGGAAGGCTGCCCGTGGTGAATTTTGCAGCCGGCGGACTCGCGACGCCGGCGGACGCCGCGTTGATGATGCAGTTGGGGGTCGACGGCGTGTTCGTCGGGTCGGGGATATTCAAGTCCAGCGATCCGGCCAAGCGAGCCAAAGCCATTGTCGAAGCGACCACCCACTATAACGACCCTGAGATCATCGCGCGGGTTTCGCGCGGGCTGGGCGAACCGATGTCCGGCATGGCCGCTCGGCAGATCCCCGAAGCGGAGCTTTTGGCACCGCGAGGCTGGTAAGATTCGGTTTGCTCAATTCCGTCTTCGGGTTGCGATCCTCGCTCGCGCCGGGATTTTGACGAAGGTAATGAATCTGAGTAGCACGGTTATCGATATCTATGAAGATCGGCGTACTGGCACTGCAAGGCGACTTTATCGAGCACGTACACATTCTCGCATCGATCGGCGCGGAGGCGGTAGAGGTACGGCTCCCCGCCGAGCTGGACGGACTGCAAGGCTTGATCATTCCGGGCGGCGAAAGCACGACCTTCGGCAAGCTGGCCGACGAATTCGGACTGATCGAACCGCTGCGAGATTTCTGCAAGTCGGGAAAGCCGGTGTGGGGCACCTGCGCCGGGATGATTTTCCTCGCCAGGGACGTCGGCCGGGCCCAACCGGTATTGGGGCTCATGGACGTCCGGGTCAAGCGGAACGCATTTGGCCGCCAGGTCGACAGCTTTGAACAAGAGCTGGACGTGCCGGCGCTCGCGGTGGTCGAAGATGGACGCGAAAATGCGGCCGGCGCCGGCCAAGCAGCCGGTCCGGCGAGCGCGAGCCGGCAAGGTCGAGCAACGGTCGCGCCGTTTCACGCGATCTTCATCCGCGCGCCGATGATCGAGAGCGTGGGCGAAGGGGTGCGCGTGCTCGCCGCTCTGGACGACGGCACGATCGTCGCGGCGCAGCAGCAGAACCTCCTGGCGACGTCCTTTCACCCGGAGCTCGCCAAGGACACCCGATTTCACCGTTACTTTATGGAACACCTGGGGCGAGTCCAATAGAATCGGATCGCGAAATGATCTCATACCTGAACGGAAATTTCGTACCTAAAGGACAGGCACTCATCTCGCCGGAAGACCGCGGTTTCATGTTCGCGGACGGCGTCTATGAAATGCTTCGCACGTACGGCGGAACGCTGTTCAAACCGGACGAGCACCTGCGCCGCCTGGAGCGCAGCTTGCAGGAGGTGCGCATCGCCGGGGTCGACGTCGAAAGCATTCGAGACGCTGCGGAGGAGTTGCTGCAGCGGAACGGCATGAAAGCGGGGGAAGCGTCAGTGTACGTTCAAGTGACGCGCGGTGCGGCCCCGCGCAAGCACGCGTTCCCGAATCCGGGTGTTGCGCCCACGGTCTACCTTTCGACCGCGGCGCTCCACACGTCACCAAAGGAATTCGAGGCGGGCATCAAGGTCATGTTGGTGCCAGACACGCGCTGGGCCCGGTGCGACATCAAGGCAGTTGCGCTGCTCCCCAACGTGTTGGCCAATCAGCGGGCCAAGGAGAACGGGGCGGAAGAGGCCGTTTTCGTCCGTGACGGGGCAGTGACGGAAGGCTCGCACAGCAACTTTTGCGCCGTATTCGACGGCGAGCTGCACACGTACCCGAAATGCAACTATATTCTTGCCGGCATCACGCGAGACACCGTGCTCGACCTTTGCCGCAGCCTGGGGATTCGGGTCGTCGAGTACCCCGTTCTGGAGCAGGAACTGCGGAAGGCGGACGAGCTCATGGTGTTAGGCACGACGACGGAGGTCATGCCGGTCGTGCGGGTCGACGATTGGCAAGTGCGTGACGGCAAGCCGGGTCCGGTGGCTCGCCGGCTGCAAAAGGCGTTCCTCGAGCTTGCACACAGAACCTGATGCCAGAGTAAATCAAATCGGCGCCGACGATCGGGCGCCGATTTCTGTCTTACTCAAGTTCCGCGTTTGGCCGGCAGCGTCTCCGGGGTGCCCTCGACTTTGGCGATGTAACGCACGAGCGTTGAATTGACCATGATCGCCGCCTGCTCGATGACGTAGCGCTCTTTGGGAAAGAGCGTTACGACCGCCTTGGTGATCGGCAGGAACATTTCGCCGCCGCCGGCGGTCAAGACGCGCCTCAGATCGAGATCACCCGCCGTGTGCAGCATGCCCCGAATCTCCATGCCTTCCAACATCAAAAAGACCGGCTGCTCTTGCTTCCGGACGTAGCCGTAGAAACGCTTGTCCTGAGGAATCGCTCTCTGGGGAGGCTCGAACACGACACTGACCCAGGATTTTGGCACGACCGCGGCTGGATGCTTTTGGAGCACCTTGCCCGGCTCGGACAGGCGCGCGACCTGGACGTTGCGAAGGCTAATGATCGTGTCGCGCCGGTCGTTGAGGAAATCCGACAGCCGTTGGTCTCGAAACAACAGATCGCCGGTGATCGAATGACGCGATGTGAGCACCACCACCTGATACGAGACGGAATCGTCGGCCATTGCACCCACCCTTGTTTAGAGAGGTCGCACGTCGCGCGAGAGGTGACAGCATTCTACCGCGCGGGCTTGGCGATGTCAAACGCGCGTGCGCCGTCGGAAGGACTGCTTCCCTGTGGTCCCGCGGCGCACAAGGGACGGATTCGGTCCAATTGTTGGAGAATATCTTGCGCGCACGGCGTCGGTTGTGATATAATGTTGTTGATTGCAACCGCCCTATAATGCCGTGGAAGACATGGTGGCGGCGACAGGCATCGGCGCCTCATCCGTGTTTTGCCCCTCAGTCGCAATATCATTTGCACGCATCCGAAATCGAACGCGCCGAACTCGACACCCTAGAGGGTACGGCGCGTTGTTGCTTGTTGCCCTAGCGCCACTCTAACGTATTATTTACCAGGGTTTGGCGTTTCTTATACTGTATTTACAGTTTGAACATAGAATATACATGGTTTAAGATGAAATCGGTCGTCGGACGTGTGGTGGCGACCGAAACATTCTTATTAGATTTTAATCATCAAGGAGCGGTTCAACGTCATGGCAGCCGAGTTAGTCATCAAGGACCTTCACGTCCAGGTGGAGGGCAAAGAAATCCTCAAGGGCATCGATCTGACCGTCAACAAGGGCGAGATTCACGCCGTCATGGGGCCGAATGGCTCCGGCAAGTCGACGTTGGCGAACACCCTGGCCGGCAACCCCAAGTACGTCGTCACGAGCGGCGAGGTCTATTTCAAAGGGCAGAACCTTCTCGAATGGGCGGCGGACGAGCGGGCACGTCAGGGGCTTTTTCTCGCATTTCAGTACCCTATGGCGATCCCGGGCGTGACCGTAGCCAATTTTCTGCGGACGGCGCTGAACGCCAAGCGCAAGTCGACGGGATCGAACGGCGATGCCAAAGCGATCAGTATTCCAGAGTTCCGCAAGCTGATGACCCAAAAGATGGAACTGTTGAAACTCGATACGTCGTTTGCGACGCGTTACCTCAACGACGGCTTTTCGGGCGGAGAGAAAAAGCGAGTCGAGATTCTGCAGATGGCGGTCCTGAATCCGGAGATGGCCGTGCTGGACGAGACAGATTCCGGGCTCGACATCGACGCGCTGCGGATCGTCTCCGAAGGAGTGAACGCGGTGGCCGGCCCGAACGTCGGAATTCTGCTCATCACCCACTATCAACGCATCCTGAACTATATCAAACCTCACTTTGTGCACGTAATGGTGAACGGGAAATTCGCGATCTCAGGCGGCGCCGAGCTGGCGCTGCAGTTGGAAGAAAAAGGGTACGATTGGCTCAAGGAAGGCGAAGCGACGAACTAGACGACCGGCGAACCGGACACGCGTGGCTGATCGTACGGCCGTGCAGACAGGCCGGGTCAAGGATCGGGTCGAGCGTAACGGAGGAATGAATGGCAAATTCGAACAAAAGCTCATTCGACATCGGGGCATCGAGCTCCGTCTACAAAGAAAAATACGGTTTCTACGACCCCGAAAAATACGTATTCAAAGCGAAAAAGGGACTCAACCGCGAGGTTGTCGACGAGATCTCCTGGATGAAGAACGAGCCGGATTGGATGCGACAGTACCGGCTGCGGGCGCTCGAGATCTTTTACAAAAAGACGCTCCCGCAGTGGGGGGGCAACCTAAACGAGATCGACTTTGACGACATTTACTATTTCCTGCGGGCGACGGACAAGGCAGAGCGCTCCTGGGAGCAAGTCCCGAGTGACATCAAGAAGACGTTCGACCGGCTCGGGATTCCCGAAGCGGAGAAAAAGTTCCTCGCCGGCGTGGGCGCGCAGTACGAGTCGGAAGTCGTCTACCACAACATTCAGGAATCGCTGCGAAAGCAGGGTGTCATTTTTCTGGGCATGGACCAGGGCCTGGCGGAGCACCCGGATATCGTGAAAAAGTACTTTGGCACGGTCATCCCGGCCGCGGACAACAAGTTCGCCGCTCTGAACAGCGCCGTCTGGTCCGGCGGATCGTTCATTTATGTCCCGCCGGGCGTGCACGTCGAGATGCCGCTCCAGGCGTACTTTCGAATCAACGCGCGCAACATGGGGCAATTCGAGCGGACGCTGATCATCGCGGACGAGGGGTCGTACGTGCATTACGTTGAAGGCTGCACGGCGCCGACGTATTCGACCGATTCACTGCACAGCGCGGTGGTGGAGGTCGTCGTCCTTAAGAACGCGCGCGTGCGGTACACGACGATCCAGAACTGGTCGTCGAACGTCTACAACCTGGTAACCAAGCGCGCTGTCGCGTACGAAGACGCGACCATGGAATGGGTCGACTGCAACCTCGGCTCCAAATTGACGATGAAATACCCTAGCGTTTACATGATGGGCAAGGGCGCGCACGGCGAGATCCTTTCGGTCGCGTTCGCCGGCAAGGGTCAGCACCAGGACGCCGGGGGCAAGGTCGTACACGGCGCGCCGCACACCTCGTCGGTCATTTCGAGCAAATCGATCTCGAAGGACGGCGGGAGGACGTCGTATCGCGGACTGCTCAAGGTGTATCCGGGAGCGGAAGACGTCAAGTCGAACGTGCGCTGCGACGCGCTGCTGCTGGACGAAGAGTCCCGGTCCGACACCTACCCCTACATCGAGGTGGACGAGGACAAGGTGACGATCGGACACGAGGCGAGCGTTTCCAAGATCGGCGAGGAGCAGTTGTTCTACCTGATGTCCCGCGGGCTGACCGAAGCGGAGGCCTCCACGATGATCGTCAGCGGCTTTATCGAGCCGATCGTCAAGGAGCTGCCGATGGAATTCGCGGTGGAGATGAACCGGTTGATCTCGCTGCAGATGGAAGGATCGGTGGGATAGAGGACGAACGCGGGCAGAAACTCGAACAGGTAAACAAGGTCATGTTGCTTGTTTACCTGTTTCCTTGTGGGTCTGCGCGCGCGGCAATTCTACGAGAGGAAAAGCAAGTGGCTGACAAAGCAGCAACATTGAGCAAGACCCTGATCGGGATGAACAAGGAAGCGATCGAAGTGCTCTCCAAAGCCAAAGGAGAGCCGGATTGGGTATTGGCGCGCCGACTCGAAGCGTGGCACCTGTACGAGGAGACGCCGATGCCGGCCAAGAACGACGAATTGTGGCGACGGACCTCGGTCGAGACGCTGCATCTGGAGAACGTCGTCCCGTTCGAGCCGGGCCAGGCAGCCGGCGACGCGCTGAGCGCCCTGCCGACCAAGTTCCAGCAAATCGCCGGCGACGTGAACGCGGCCGGCGTGCTGGCGCAGCACAACTCGCGCGGCGCCTACGCGCGGCTGGCAGACGATCTGGTCAAGCGCGGCGTGATCTTTAGCGACATCGACACGGCCGTGCGGCTGCATCCCGAACTGGTCCAGCAGTATTTTATGACGCAGGCGGTCACGTACAGCGAAAACCGTTACAAGAGCGACAAGCCGCGCACGGGTGCGACCGGCAAGCACGAGGGAGGCGGCTACGGCGACACGGTGGGGGACTTGAAATTCACGTCGCTTCACGGCGCGTTCTTCAGCGGCGGCACCTTTCTGTACGTGCCGCGGAACGTCGCGATCGAGCTTCCTCTGCAAACGTTAACGTATTTCGACGCGCCAAACGCGGCGGCGTTTACGCACACGCTCGTCATCCTCGAGGAAGGCGCAAGCGCCAAGTTGATCGAGAATTATGCCTCGAAGGAGAACGAAGAGCAGCGCTTTTCGAGCGGCGCGGTCGAGCTGATCCTGAAACCGGGGGCGAACCTGCAGTATTTTCACTTGCAGGCTTTCGCAACCAACGTGTGGCATTTTACGTCGCAGACGGCGCTGCTCGAACGGGATGCGTCCCTGACGTGGCTCGTGGGCACACTGGGCAGCCGGGTGACCAAAGCGTTCCTGGATTCCAAGATGTTGGGCACCGGGACGAACGCGGCGCTCTTGGGCTTTTTCTTCGGCGACCAGCAGCAGCATTTCGACCAGCATACGTTCCAGAATCACATCGTCGGCCACTCGACCAGCGACCTGCTGTACAAGGGCGCGCTCAAGGACAAGGCGTACTCGGCCTTTCGGGGCCTGATCCGGGTCAATCCGGAAGCGCAGCGTTCGGACGCGTATCAGGCGAATCGAAATATCCTGTTGAGCGATCACTCGCACGCCGACTCGATCCCGGAGCTCGAGATCGAGGCAAACGATGTTCGATGCACGCACGGCGCGACGGTCGGGCCGATCGATCCCGAGCAGGTATTCTATCTGATGGCGCGCGGCATTTCGCGCGTCGAGGCGGAACGGCTGATCGTGGAAGGGTTCTTCGATCCGTTGATGCAAAAGGTCCCGCTGGAGTCGGTGCGGGCGGACCTGACGGCGGCGATTCAATCAAAGATCGGGCGCTGAAAGGCGGGCTCGTGCTGCTGACTGCGCGCAGACGGTTGCGTGCGCGCTCGCGTAGGGTCACGCGCTGGAGCGCGTGGACGCGAATGCGTTCTAACACACTGTGCCGAATCTGCCGAAAGCAGGCAGGGCGCCGGCGGACGACGATCGCTCATCGACAACTGAAACGCGTTCTTTTATAGAGAGGATTGACAGACATGGAACAGTACGCGCATCCGGAAGTTCTGGTCGAGACCGATTGGGTCGCTCAGCATCTGAACGACAAGGACGTTCGGGTCGTCGAGTCCGACGAAGACGTGCTGCTTTACGACGTGGGTCACGTTCCCAATGCGATCAAGATCGATTGGCACGTCGACCTTCAGGACCAGCTCGTTCGCGACTATATCAACAAGAACGGGTTCGAGATGCTGCTCTCGAGCCGGGGAATCGGGAACGACACGACCGTCGTGTTTTACGGCGATAAGAACAACTGGTGGGCGTGCTACGCCTTTTGGGTTTTCAAGTTGTTCGGACACGAAAAGGCGGTGGTCTTGAACGGCGGACGGCAAAAGTGGATTGCCGAGAACCGGCCGCTCTCGAAAGAGCTGCCATCGCATCCGACGACCCGGTATGCGGCGAAGGACCGCGACGACGCCAAGATCCGAGCCTTTCCTGAGCGACCAGGTAATGAAACACGTTTCGAGCGGCAACCCATTGGTAGACGTTCGCTCGCCGCAAGAGTACAGCGGCGATCTGCTGCACATGCCGGGATATCCGCAAGAGGGCGCGCTGCGCGGGGGGCACATCCCGGGGGCCCGGAACATTCCGTGGGCGAAGGCGGCGCGTGAGGACGGGACGTTCAAGTCGGCCGAGGACTTGAAGGCGCTGTACTCGTCGCAAGGAATCACGCCGGACAAGGACGTGATCGCCTACTGCCGCATTGGCGAGCGCTCGAGCCACACGTGGTTCGTGCTGCAGTATCTGCTCGGCTATCCCAAGGTCCGGAACTACGACGGGTCGTGGACCGAATGGGGCAACCTGGTCGGAGCGCCGATCGAGAGGTAGACGGCCGCTCAAGTCCGCCGGATCGGGTCACGGGGTGACGAACCAAATGGAAAGACAAGAATACATCGAGTTCATCCTCGACCACTACGAGCATCCCCGCAACCAGGGAGCCATGCAAGAGCCGGACATTCTGGTGAATGGGGGCAACCCGGGCTGCGGC
>JAMCRS010000412.1:0-10075 GCA_023380675.1 Chloroflexota bacterium | reverse complement strand
TCACCATGTACGTCAAGGTGGACGAGGAGGACCGCGTGCTCGACGTCAAGTTCGAGGGCCGGGGCTGCACGATCAGCATGGCCGGCGCTTCGCTAGCCACCGAACTCGTCAAGGGCAAGACGCTGAAGGAAATCGAGGAAATGCCGTATTCCTCGTTAATTGACCAAATGGGGGAAGATGTGGTAAAATCTCGCCTGCGTTGCGCGACGCTCGGGATGGACACGCTCAAGGGTGGAGCGCGTGAGTATCCGAGCCGCAAAGCGACGGGCCAAAAGCTAATCCAGCCGATCGTTCTCGCGCGCACGCTCTCGCCAGACTAGGTTTTTCAAAATTCCTTAAAAGGAGTAGAACCATGGCGTACGTGATTGCTGAGCCTTGCATCGGCACGAAGGACTCTGCGTGCGTGAACGTGTGTCCGGTCGACTGCATCCATCCAAAGAAGGACGAGGCGGACTTTGAGCCGGTGCAGCAGCTGTACATCGACCCGGACACCTGCATCGATTGCGGCGCCTGCGTGCCCGAATGTCCGGTCAGCGCCATCTTCCCCGAGCCGGACGTCAAGGACGAGTGGAAGTCCTTCACCGACAAGAACGCCGATTTTTACAAATTGTCGGCCGCCGATTTTCAGGCCAAGTGGGGATCGCCCGGCAAAACGGCTTAAAGATACCGAACACACAACCCCCGTCCTCGTCCGCGATGGACGGGGGTTTGCGCTTCGGGGGACAATAAGAACGACCGAAGGAGGTGAGCATGAGCGATTCGACCCTAGCTTCGATGCATCCAGCACCGGACTACGACAGCGCGAGCCAGGAAGGCCAGATCAGAGAAGCGCTGCGCGCCGTCAAGGACCCCGAGATCGGGTTGGACGTGGTCCAACTGGGGCTGATCCGGGAGATCAACCTGAACCAGGAAGAGCCCGAGATCGCAATGATGCTGACGACTCCGTTCTGCCCGTACGGCGGCTGGCTGATCCAGCAAGTGAAAGACACGGCCGAGCAGAGCTCGGGGAAAAAGATAAAGATCAACGTGCTGCCCGACTTGTGGGACCCCAACTTTATGGAAGACCCCGGCTTGCTGATGGGGTGGTAGCGGAATGAAGGGAATCAACGTCTCGGCTATCCGCGAGGATTTTCCGATCCTGCAGCAGACCGTCAACGGCAAGCCGCTCGTCTACCTTGACAGCGCGGCGACGACGCAGAAACCGGAAGCGGTCATCCAGGCGATGGACGAGTATTACCGCAGAACCAACGCCAACGTCCATCGGGGCGTGTACGCGCTGGCCGAAGAGGCGACGGCTCGCTTCGAAGGCGCGCGAAAAAAGGTCCAAAAGTTCGTCAACGCGAAATCGTTCCGCGAGATCATCTACACGCGGAATACGACCGAGTCGATCAATCTCGTCGCGTACGCGTGGGGGCGCAAGAACATCCACGCGGGCGACGAGATCGTCACCACGCTCCTCGAGCACCACTCGAACATCGTCCCCTGGCAATTGTTGGCGAAGGAAAAGGGCGCGACACTCAAGTATATCGACGTCGACGAGAACGGCGTGCTGAGTGCAGACCAGATCGAGACGGCGATCGGCGACAAGACTCGGCTCGTCGCCGCGACGATGATGTCGAACGTCGCCGCGACGATCACGCCGATCAAGCAGATCATCGATCGGGCGCACTCGGTAGGGGCGGTGTGCCTCGTGGACGGGGCGCAGGGCGTGCCGCACATGCCGGTGGACGTTCAGGCAATGGATTGCGACTGGCTCGCATTCAGCGGGCACAAAATGCTGGGCCCCTTTGTGGGACTGTTGTACGGCAAGCGGGCGCTGCTGGAAGCGATGGACCCCTTTATGGGCGGCGGCGACATGATCCGTGAGGTCTTTCAGGACCACTCCACCTGGAACGAGCTGCCGTGGAAATTCGAGGCCGGCACGCCGGCGATCGCCGAAGGGGTCGGCATGGCCCCGGCGGTGGACTATTTGACCGCGCTTGGCATGGAGAACGTGCGCGCCCACGAACGTAGTCTGACGGCGTACGCGCTCGACAAGATGAGGGCGGTCGAGGGCATTCGGATACTGGGTCCGCTGGACCCCGATCAGCGCGGCGGCACCGTGGCCTTTGCGGTGCCGGACGTGCATCCGCACGACGTCGCGCAGATCTTCGACCGCGAAGGGATTTGCGTTCGGGCCGGCCACCACTGCGCCATGCCGCTGCACGAGCGCTACGGACTCGCCGCGACCACGCGCGCGTCTTTCTACATCTACAACATTCCGGAAGAAGTGGACCGTCTCGTCGAGACGCTTGCCAAGGTACGACAGGTCTTTAAGCCGTAAGACCGGCGGATCCGGCGACGGCCGCGCGGGCGAAACGGGGGTACCGAGAGCCGGCGGCAAAAATACGTAACCGAAAGCCAAACCATGGACGACCTGTATCGCGAATTGATTCTGGACCACTACCAGCACCCGCACAATCACGGCGAGATTCCGGACGCCGACATTTCGTACGAGGATTCAAACCCGCTGTGCGGGGACAAGATCCGGATCGACATCAAGCTCAAGAACAATGTCGTGGCGGACGTCAAATTCAACGGCAAGGGCTGCGCGATCAGTCAGGCATCCGCTTCGCTCTTGACCGACGAACTGATCGGCAAGTCGCTCGACGAGATCAAAAAGCTCGACAAGCAATTCATCCTCGACCTGCTCGGCATTCCGCTCGGTCCAACGCGCATCAAATGCGCGCTCCTCCCGCTCAAGGTGATCAAAGCGGGGGCGTACGGCATCAACACCTGGCCGGACGAGGAAGACGACGAGTAGTCCATCGAGCGCCGAACGAGGGGCGGCTCGTCCAACGAGATTTGCCGGCCGGCGACGCCGACGCATGACCAGGAGGCATCGTGGCTAACTTTGTTGCCGCTGCAAAACTGAGCGAGATCCAGCCAGGTCAAATGAAGGCATTGATGGTGGGGACCAAGTCCGTTCTCGTCGCGAACTGGGAAGGAACGTTATTCGCGACCCAGGACCTTTGCACGCACGATGGGGGGACGCTGGCCGACGGCGAGCTGATCGACGGGGAGATCGAGTGCCCGCGTCACGGCGGCCGCTTCGACCCCAAGACCGGGGCGGTGACAGCGCTTCCGCCGATGTTCCCGATCAAGACGTATCCGATCAAGATCGAAGGGGACGCAGTGCTGATCGCGATCGATTAAAGCATATGGGCAAGCCAACCGCGCTCGTCGCGCACCGAGCGCGGTTTTTGTTGTACGCCGAATCCCGCGAGGCGCGCTGACACGCGCGACGAGCGCACGGGTTTTCGTAATGACCCAATTGATGGTACGGTTGTGTTCCCGCAGACTTGGGCTGGTCGACAGGAGGTGGATCGACGCAACTCGCCAATTCGAATCTCCCACGCCATACGGGGAGACCCTTCGTCGCAAAACCCGCTCCTCAGGGTGACAAATCCGCCCCCAAACTGAACTCCACCCGGGCAAGCCCGGAATTTGGAGAAAACGACGTCCCATAATATAATAGGAAGGATACGTGAGGTGCATACGAAACTCTAGGAGTCAGGCATGAGCATCAGCACACTGGCGAGATCCATTGCCGAATCGCCGACGCTGCGCCTCAACGAAGAAGCGCGAATCCTCCGGGAACGCGGCGAAGCCGTGATCCACTTGGGCATCGGCGAGCCCAAGAACAAGGCCCCGATGAACGCCATCCTCAGCGCGGCAGCCAAGCTGAACACGGGCGACATCAAGTACTCCCCCGCGGACGGCCTCCCCTCCCTGAAGAAAGCCATCATCCGTTACACCGAAGAGAATTACGACAGAGTGGTCGGTCCAGAGAACGTGATCGTGTCCGCGGGCGCCAAGCAGTCGATCTACAATCTTCTGTACACGATTCTGAATCCGCAAGACGAAGTGATCCTCCTCGCGCCGTACTGGGTCAGCTATCCGGAGATGGTCAAGATGTGCTACGGAGTGCCGGTCCCCGTGGCGCCGGAGGACGGGGGCTATCATCCGCGCATGGCGGACGTCGAACGGGCCGTGAGCGCGTCGACCCGGGCGATCATCGTCAACAGCCCCAACAATCCATCGGGCGTCGTCTTTTCCGACGAGTTCATCGCGCAGATCGTCGAGTTCTGCGAGCGGAAGAACATTTACGTCATCATGGACGACATCTACCACAAGCTGGTCTTCGACGGCGTCAAGGCGGCGCCGGCGTATCGCTTTACGACCAAGGACGTCGAATCGACCAAGGTAATCATCGTCAACGGCGTCTCCAAGCTGTACGGCATGACCGGCTTTCGCATCGGCTGGGCGATCGCAAGCCGCAAGATGGTGGAAGTCATGACGAACGTGCAAGGCCAGATCACGTCGTGCACATCGCCGTTTCTCCAGATGGCGGCCGAAGGCGCGCTGAACGGTCTCCAGGGCGGCGTGGAAGCACTGCGGCTGGCGATCGAGAACAATCGCAACGTAGCGATGCAAGAGCTGAATTCATTCAACGGCGTCAAATGCGTGCGGCCGCAGGGGACCTTTTACTGCCTGCCGGATTTTTCCGCATACAACAAGGATTCAGTGGATTTGTCCAACTTTCTTCTCAAGAAGGCGCTGGTGGTCACGGTGCCCGGCCGGGAGTTTGGGATGGAAGG
Source organism: Chloroflexota bacterium (assembly GCA_023380675.1). Next base: position 5,435 of record JAMCRS010000412.1, on the reverse strand, counting down.
CCATCTGCGGCTCAGCTACGCCGGCTCGCTCAAGGACGTCATGGAAGGCGTTGCGCGTATCAAATGGGCGCTCGATCCGAACTCGCCGAACGACATTTACATCGGCGACAAGAAACTCATCAGGGACTGGTTATAAAATGAATAACCTACTCGACATCAAAACGCCCGCCCAGGCGCAAGCGAACGCGCTCAAGGCCGATTACGGCCTAGACAATCTCGGCCTGATGAATTTGCGCCAGGTGTACTGGAATCTGCCGACCGAGGCGCTGTACGAAGAGATCGTCTTTCGCAACGAAGCCAAGATCACTCAGATGGGGCCGGTGGTGGCGAACACGGGCAAACACACCGCCCGTTCCGCGAGCGACAAGTTCATCGTCCGCGAACCGTCGACCGAAGAGAATATTTGGTGGGGACAGTACAACCGCCCGCTCGCGGCGGACAAGTTCGACGACCTTTACAACCGCATGCAGGGTTTCCTGCAGGGACGGGACGTGTTCGTCCAGGACTGTTATATCGGCGCCGATCCCGAGTATCAAATGCCGGTCCGCATCATCACCGAGCTCGCGTGGCATGCGCTGTTCGCGCGCAACATGTTCCTACTGCCCAAAACGAACGAGGATTACCGGCGGCACGTTCCGGAGTTCACGGTCGTGTGCGCGCCTTCCTTCAAAGGTCTGCCGCAAATCGACGCGACGGCGACGAACACGTTCGTCGCACTGAACTTTTCGCAGCACCTGTGCCTGATCGGCAATACGGCGTATGCCGGCGAGATCAAGAAATCGGTGTTTACGATCCTGAATTACCTGCTTCCGCTGCAAGGCGTGATGCCGATGCACTGCTCGGCCAACGTGGGCAAGGAGGGCGATCCCGCGATCTTCTTCGGACTCTCCGGGACCGGTAAGACGACGTTGTCCGCAGACCCGCAGCGTGGACTGATCGGCGACGACGAGCACGGGTGGAGCGACAACGGCGTGTTCAATTTCGAGGGAGGGTGCTACGCCAAGGTCATCGCGCTGTCGTCGAGCGCCGAGCCGCAGATCTACGCGTGCACGCGCAAATTCGGCACCATTCTGGAAAACGTGGTCTTTGATCCGGTCACGCGCATGATCGATCTCGACGACGAGACGCTGACGGAGAATACACGCGCCTCGTACCCGCTGGAATACATCGAGAACGCCATTTCCGAAAAGCGGGCCGGGCACCCCAAGACCGTCATCCTGCTCACCTGCGATGCTTCCGGTGTGATGCCGCCCATCGCCAGGCTGACGCCCGAACAGACGATGTATCAGTTCATTTCGGGCTATACCTCCAAGATTGGTGGGACGGAAGTCGGACTGGGCAAGGAACCCGAGATCACGTTCAGCACCTGCTTCGGCGGGCCGTTCATGGTGCACCACCCGTACCGATACGCCGACCTACTGCGCAACAAGATCAAGCGGTATGGCGCCAACTGCTGGCTCGTGAATACGGGTTGGATCGGCGGACCGTACGGCGTCGGCAAGCGGATCAGCATTCAGTACACGCGCGCGCTGCTCAATGACGCGCTATCCGGAAAACTGTTGAACGTGGAGTACACGACTGATCCGGTCTTTGGGTTCCAGGTGCCCAAGGAATGTGAAGGAGTGCCGGCGAGCGTTCTCGACCCGTCCCGGTCGTGGACCAGCAAAGACGTGTACATGAGCAAGTATCGCCAGTTGGCATCCCGGTTCATCGACAATTTCAAAAAGTTCGAATCGGAATGCCCGCCGGAGATCAAGGCGGCCGGGCCAAAGCTGTAGTTGCTCCTGGTCCGTCTAGTCTGTCAGGTATGGTCAATGCACCTGCCGTTGGGCGCTGCGCCTCAGCTAAGAGGCGAATGTGCCGGCGGCGGGCGCATTTGCATTTGAAACGGCGAAACGAGCGGATTGATCGGGCCACGCGGAATGCTTGATTGAGACGCAGAAGCGCAAGGAGTGCCGGTATGAGCAAGACCGACAGGAAATTCGTCGAGGTATGCGTTTACCAAGTCAAGCCGAGCAAGACGGGGCAGTTTGAAGATTTGATCGCGCGAGTCGCCGAGCACCACCGAGCGTTCGCCGGTACGAGGGAGGTGCGGTACATGAAGCGGACGCATCGGCAAGCAGATTTTGCAGCCGCCAAAGCCGGCAAGGCTCCGATCCGGCTGACGCGGCCGCCGACGTCCGTGACTTACGTTCTCTATTGGGAGCTGGATGGTCCCGTTTCACACGGCAAGGCGACCAAGTCCGGACTGGAGCGTTACTTTCGAGAGTTCACCCGCTGTCTAGCGACTGCGCCAAAGATAATACTGGGTGAAAGGATAGCGTAAACAGACAAAGGAGCCACGGTGAGCGAGGCGATCGTGTTTGTCATCCTGTTGGGTACGTACTTGTTGTGTTTGACCATCCGGTCCAGTTACGAGTTGCTCAAGCGAGCACACCGCGTAGACCCCAACAGCGCGGTTGTCTTTGGCGTCGTCTTTACCGCGATGTGCGTTCTCTGGGTAAGTTGGTTCTCGATGTGCCCCGTAGACCCATCGCGGTTGACGCCGCCGGAGCCGCTACGTTGGCTTGCGGGGGCTGCGGTCGTTGCGGCGACGGCGATGGCGCTCGTGGCGGTCATGCAACTCCGGGGTTTGGAAAACATCGATCACCTTGTAACGACTGGCGTTTTCGCCAAGATCCGGCATCCGATGTACTTGGGGTTCATTCTGTGGATCGTCGGATGGGGAGTTTCTCACGGCGCGCTAATCAGTTTGATTGCCGGGCTCATCGAAATCACCAATATTCTCTTTTGGCGCGGGCTTGAAGAAGCGCACCTGGAATCGCGCTATGGCGACGCCTATCGCAAATATCGTATGGCGACGTGGTTTTGATGGCGGGTTCAGCCGCCCATGACGGGCTTTGCCGCCGGGACAGCATGCCTACCGCCTAACCTCTCCAGGGTCGATTGACACTGACGGCCGACCTAACGCCCGGCCCGTTCGCCAAGGGGAGCACGCGGATTCGGGCTAACCTAACCCCGGCCCCTTCCCCGCGGGGAAGGGGAGCGCGCGAATTTGCGGGCTAACCTAACCGTCGGCCCATTTTCCCGTCCGTTTCCCCGTTCGCTTTGCTTAGGGTCATTGAACTTGGGGGATCTTCGACCCACGGGGAAGGGGAACGCCCTGATTTGCGGACTAACCTAACTAACCCCGACCCCTCTCAACAGGCGAAGGGGGAGTTGCTCCCCTTTCCTTATTGCCTTATTGCGAAATTGATTGTAAAAGAAGCAAAGGTCTGTACCCGTTTGCACTTCTCTTCCGAGCGAGGAGAGGGAGCTTGTGTCTCCGGCACACGGGTACTCGTGCGGCAATCGGAGATGATTTTGAATTGGACGGCAAGGTGAGCGGTGCAACAATGACAAATATCGAAAAAAATACTCACCACGCTGCGCTGAATGCAAAGAAATGGGATGCGCGGGCGGAGACGTACGACCAGAAGCGATTCGACTATTTCCGGTACATGCAGAAGCGCTTGATCGCGCTCGTGCCTTTGAAACCGGGGATTTGTCTTCTCGACATCGGCTGCGGCACGGGGTGGGCGGTACGATACGTCGCGCGTAGTTTGGACGAGCAGGGAGAGTTCTACGGCATCGATCTCGCGCCCAAGATGATCGAGCGGGCGAGAGAGAATTCGCGCGACTATGACCGCGTCCACTTTATGTCCGCCAACGTAGAAAGCATGTCGTTCGCGGATGATTTCTTCGACGTCGCGATTTGCACGAACTCGTTTCACCACTATCCGAATCCTCAGACGGCGCTGTATCAGATTCGACGCATTCTCAAACCGGGCGGCCGCCTGTACATCATGGACGTCACGACCGATGGTCCGCTATCCCGGCTGCTCGATCGAGTGACCGCGGCGCGAGAACCCGAGCACGTCAAGTTCTACAGCACAGCAGAGTATCGCTCTTTCTTTGAAAGCGCCAGGCTCAAACACGTCGCCTCGCAGACGATTTTGCCGCCGATGAAAGTACATATGGCTGAGAAAAGCGCCTGAAGGCGGGGGACCGGTACGACGGCTGTAGCCACGCAGCTGGTGGTGGCACACTTGAGCGGATGCCGTGGCGGATATTCGCCTCGCCGGCGACCCGAGATCGGTCTGGTGCCTTGTCCAGCGAACGGACCGGCTTGAAGGGAGGTTCACGTGGGAAACAGGTCACAATCGTACTCAGTCAAGGACCACTTTGCTGGTAGGGATCCCTCCGTTCAAAAAACGTACGTCGCGCTGATGAGCGTCTTGCGGCGGTTCGGACCGATGCGTGCGGAGGCGAAGAAGACGTCGATCCACTCGTCAACGCGTCAGCTCTCGCGGGCGTTGAGACACGCAGGGACTATATCCTTCTCAATCTCAATCTCAAGGCCGACCACCGGATCACTAGCCCGCGCATCGACAAGATCGACCAAGTGTCGTCTCGCCGGTTTCATCACAAGATCAAGCTGGTATCTCCCGGCGGATGTAGACAAAGAGCTCGCCGCTTGGCTCAAAGAGGCCTATGAGTTGAGCGGGTAATGCATTGGCACTCGATCGCCGCGAAGGGAGGGCTGCATGTTCATCCTTGCATTTCTCGTGCTCGCCGGGATCGCGTGGCTGGTCGGGATGGTAGCTGTGGCGGGCGTACGCTCGCGTCTCGCCGCCTATTCGGCGCTGGCTCTGGCGCTCGCGGTCGGAGGCCTCGTCATATTCACGGTGCTTTCGATGTGGCTTGGGCTCGTGCGTTTGGGCGTTCCGTACGACCTGAACATTCCTGACGACTATATCGCTCGCGGCTTGGCCGGTGTCGCGATACTCGTGGTCGGCCTTGCCGGGGTGGTTTCGCCGCTCGTCGCGGCGTGGCTGGTGAGCCGGCGAGCGCGACCGAGCGCGCGGTGACCGCAGAGTGGAGAGGTTTGGCGGCAAGTGAGGATGACGCTTGCCGCTGGTGCGTTATCGCCGCAACCCTCAGCACGCGTGGTAGTGGCACCGGCGACTCCCCTGGGCAAGGAATCACCCGAAAAGTGGCCGTCACTAGGCGTCTGGCGCAACGCAGTGCCCCTCACCCGCAGGTGCGCACATAGCGCACCTGCGTCCTCTCCCCAACGGGGAGAGAAGGCTTGCAGCTTCATATGCGCCGAAGAGGTGCACATTCGTCTTCTTTCGGTAGAGTCTGGACGCGAGAAGGAATCTCGGCATCACTCGTGACATGCCGGGGCGCGCCGGGTGACGAGCGCAGTGTGCCAATGGCCTCTGCAGTCCTGTGGGTTGAGCGGGTGCATTTCAGTTTGGGGGCAAACTTGTAGACCTCATCCCACATCTCCTCAAATCGATCACTGAGAAGAGTGGTGCGAATTGGTATCAGATGCTCTGCGCCGGGGCGGCTCCAGCGCATGCCAGCCCCTGCAAAACGGGCCCGAATTT
>JAMCRS010000411.1 GCA_023380675.1 Chloroflexota bacterium | reverse complement strand
GAAGGAGGCTGAGACGACGCTAACGGAGGCCGCCGAGGCGCTCACTCAGGCACTGGCGGACGCGGTCAGCGACGTTTCGGATCTAAGCCGTGCGCTTGAACAGTTCTCCCTCGGTGTCGAAAGCACCAAGCGACTGGCGTTGTTAGAGGGCCGAGTACGTGAACTGGATGCCGAGCGCCGGCGCTGGCAAGGCAAGCTGGACGGCTGGGAACAGGATGGTGAACGACGGGATCGGACGGAAGCACAACTTCGACGCCGCTTGGAGCCGCTCAACCTGCCGGCGGGCACTCTCGACGAAATGGTCGAATCCTTCGAAGAGGGTTGCCGGAGACGGGGCCACTATGAAGAGTGCGGGCGACGCATTCGGGCGGCCGAGGACAGGCAGGCGGCGACGTTGCGGGGACGGTCGGAGGCGGAAGTGCGGACTGCCGCGAAAGGAATCAAGGAAGGCCTCGATGCACTGGTGGCGGACAGTCCCGAACTGGAAGGCACACGAACCGACGAGACGACCGAGGTTCTGGAAGAGCGGCTCGGGCGGGTAAGGCAGGAACTGCATGACTTGGAGACGAAGGCGAAGGGTCTTGAGACGAGCATCGACGTGAGGACCGGCGGCCTCCGAGGAAGGGCGGAGGTGGCAGAGGAAATCGCCGTGCACCGGGAAGAGGTCGAGAGCCTTGAGGAGTTCCGCGACGCGCTGACTACGGCCAAGGAGGTTATCGAACAGGCGATGGTCCAGTCTTACCGCGACTTCGGCCCGAGCGTTGGGCGCTTCTTGGGGGAAGGGCTGTCGCGAGTGACGGCTGGCCGCTACACGGATGTCAAACTCGATCCGGCGACGTTGGCCGTGACGGTGCATGTGCCTGAGCTACAGCGGCTCGAATCGTTCTCAGTCTGTAGCCGAGGAACACGGGCGGCGATCTATCTGCTGCTGCGTATCGGCCTAGCTCAACACATGAGCAACATAAACGAGCCGATCCCGCTGCTCTTGGACGACGTCGCCGTAGATCTGGACGATTTGCGATTGGAGAACTTCCTGGACTTTGCGGTCTCGCTCACCGACCGCGTCCAGATTCTGATCTTCACCAAGGACGACGACGTCGTCACTTGGTTTGAGCAACATTGCGCGGGCGACGACCGCCACAGACTTTTCCATCTTCCCGGGCCAGCTACGCTGGATCCCGCGCAGGCGGTTTGACGTGCCATGGCAAGCATCGCCGCGAAGCCACAGCGCGGCGCGGCGTACGTCTCGACCTAATGTGACAAGCCGGACGCACTTGATCCGCATGCTCTCGCCGGGTCCGGTTCTTCAGTGACGCGTGGGGTTGATCGTGCCCGCATGCGTTCGTCGAGCGCGCGCGTCGTTCCGTGGACGCGCCCGCGAGCCGGATCGTCCACCCGAACCGGAACCCCACCTATGCCTAGCCGTGTGTCACCGTCGAACGATGATGCCGATGGCCACCTGCCCGTGTGTCCTCGATCTATGCGTGCCGGTCAGCGCCGCACGATAGGGACGAACCTGGATACGGGTTCAGGAACCGTCGCATCGTCGGCTGCGATGGCACGACGCGCATCCGCGGACTACTCACAACCAGACTCTGATCGCCGCATAGAGTGCTATCAGGCCGAGAAGATCGGCCCCGCGAGTGAAGAGCCAACGATTAGAAGGGTGAGCGCCCTCGGACGCGGTGTAGCAGAATGCCCGCGTTAGCATGGCAACGCCGACTGCCAGCGCCGACGCCGCGACCCTCTCGTCAACTCGCAACTCGCCTCCGAACAGTGCCGCAAGCACGACCGCAGTCATCCGTCGCGTGTCTCCTTCTGCCTGCCCTTCCCCCGCCGAACGCCCGATGCCTCAACGGATTGGAAGTCTCTGCCAAGATAGACACGTGCGCACCGACCATCGCCCCAGCGCAGCAGTTCCGCGAACTTCCATCCGGTGACATCGCCGGCGATGACGGTGGAGTAGTTGGCGCCGTCGAACCATCGGTCCACGAATCGCAACTCGCCGCCTTCGACGTGCACGAAGTCCTGAATGATGAGCACTCCACCACTACGCACGGCATCTGAACCGATGCTGACGAGTCGATCGCGGTCTCGTCTATTGTGTTGATAGAGAACGGTGCTTATGACAACGGCATCAAAGACATCGGTAGGAACGGCGGACGCGGCCCCTGGTGCGAGGAGATCGAGCGACCGAAAGCGAACGTGTTCGCAGTCAAGTGGGGTAATCGGCAGTGGATTGGTCCAGCGGCCGTTCTCGATGAGTTCATGCGGGTAGAACGAGCACGCAGTCAGCCACTCATTCATGTCCGGGGAGTAGGGATCATGGCGGTCGATGGCCAACGATTCAGACAGGCGAATCGGCGTCGACAGCAAAAGGGACACAATGTGGTCCGGCGTCTGGTCGTCGATCGGAGGAAGCGCAAGGTTCTCGCAGATCGCGCGCAGACCAAGGTTGGCGCCGCATCCGAGGTCCGCGACTCGAAGAGGACGATGGGTCGGCGATGCGAGAGCAAGTGCTACGCGAACCCCAGCATAGCGCTCGATCCGCGTGGTCTGCGTGTCCCTTGTTACAAGTGTCTCGTGGAGCGCGTCTCTGCGTTTCTTGTCCATCGAGATCCGGACGATGTCGGTGCGCCATTGGGCCTCCGCGGTAAAGTAAAGATATTCAGGCTCTCCCCACCGAAACAGCTTTAGGTACTGGATCGCCCGGAACAACAGGTTCGCGAGGTACGGCGGCGGCAGCTGCCGAACGGACTGCGCATCGCATAGCAAACAGCGTAGCGGAGACTCAGTTGCCAGGGAGTTCGAGACAGCGCTGTAGAACGCTGACATGCATGGATCTCCGCGCGGCGCGAAGAGTGCCTGATCCCGAAAGAAGTCTGCCAGCGAAGCGCCATGCCGTTCGTTCATACGCCTCTGGCCTCACGGAATCGTTCGAGCCGACACTGCAGGTCATCGTCCGTGAGCCCCGGTGAGCGACTTGCGATACTGGCGCTTTCCAAGACCCGGACGGGGTAGCCGGTACTCGTCGCCAGCCACTCGGGCCCGATCGCGCCCCGGCGAAAGACGATAAGTTCCGGCGCTTCATGGGAAAGGGGAAGTCGCACTTGCGTGTGCGAGCTGAACGCCCCGGTGTTCTCGTACGGCTCGTCGTTGATTACGAGGTCAACGCATGGGGCACCGGGGCGTTCCAACACGCGGCTGAGCTCGTCAAAGGTGTACTGCGGCTGCTCCCCGTGCTCGTTGAACGATGACACGCCGTAGAAGACGCGCCGTTTGCTGTAGAGACCCAGCAAGTGTGCAAGCTGTTCCCATGCCGGATCGGTCATCCAAAAGAAGGCTGCGGTCGTGCACGGCAGCAACCGGTCAGAAGTCAGCACCTTGTCTACTGCTTGTTCTCGGAGATCGGCGTTCGAAGTCTTGAAGGCAGAGTGCAGGAAGGGCAGTGGCTCTTTCAGTGGAGCGATGACGTGCAACGGTGCACCGTGGCTCGCGTATAGCCGCTCGAAGTGCTCACGCTTTCGCAAATGCTGAAATTGAGGGTGAACGAGCCGGAAGTCGATGAGCCGCAGCGCGTCCTTGGGCTGAATCAGCAGCGGCACTTTCGACCAGCGAGGCCGACCCGCCTTGACCTGCCAGTACGTGTCCGCGCCGCCGGGACCCGCTTCCCACTCCGGCTGCACACGCTTCACGATGCCGTAGAGCCCGCCGTAGAAGGCAGCTGTCTTGCCCGTCGCAAGCAGCCGTGCGGCAAGTTCCCGGTCACCAGGGTTTCGGAGCGAGTACACCGGCACAAGCCGACGCGACGAATCTTGGGCTGCATCTCCCGTGTGGCTGATCTCCGTTCCGGAACATGCCGGGCTGCGGTTGGTCATGCCCTCTATCGTTCTCCTGGTAGGAGCCTATTACTCATCGTTGGCAAGTCAGCGCGCATTATGTCGGTGCCCTTTATCGCGACCCTGACCGCCTACAGACGCTTTCGCCTCGCGACCTGACAGCCGCCTGCCGCGAGGACCGCGGTTGTCACGATCGCTGCACCCACAACTATCAAGAGAACCGGCGGGGGCCAGCCCCCAGGATGAGACCGAGGCGCAGCAATGGCGGGCACCTCTGCGATGCCGCCGACGCTCGCGACGCGGGCCGCAAGACTAACTTTGCGGACTCGATGTTCGTTGGTGGCTGCAATGTAAAGATTGCCTGCGACGTCCACCGCGATCCCCCGGGGATCCGTGATGCTCGCGCTCGCCGCCGCGCCGCCGTCGCCACCGTACATGCAGAACCCGTTGCCGGCGACGGTTGTGATCGTTCCGCCGCTCACCTTTCGGATGCGGCACTCGGGGTTGTTGTCCGCGATGTACAGGTCGCCCGCGCCGTCCACAGCCACGCCGGGGGGATGGCTGAGACTCGCGCTCGTCGCCGCGCCGCCGTCGCCGCTGTACCCGCAGGACCCGTTGCCGGCGACGGTCGTGATCGTGCCGCCGTTCACCTTGCGGACGCGGCAGTTTCCCTGGTCCGCGATGTACAGGTTGCCGGCGTAATCAACAGCAACGCCGTACGGGTTGTTGAGGCTGGCACTTGTCGCCGCGCCGCCATCGCCTATATTGCCGCTGTATATGCATGAACCGCTGCCGGCGACGGTCGTGATCGTGCCGCTGTTCACTTCCAGATCGGAAGAGCGTCG
>JAMCRS010000410.1 GCA_023380675.1 Chloroflexota bacterium | reverse complement strand
ATGTGCCCGAAGAACTGTTCCGGACGCGGACGGGCGAACTCACGGTGCATGTCGAGCGTCTGTACTTCCTCTCGAAGACTCTGCTTTCGATGCCCGAAAAATGGCACGGCCTCGCGGATATCGAAATCCGCTACCGGCAGCGATACCTGGACCTCATCTCGAATCCCGAGGTCAGGAAGGTGTTCCTGGCTCGCGCAAGAATCATAGGGTCGTTCCGCCGGCAGATGGAGGAGCGCAGCTTCGTCGAAGTCGAGACCCCGATGATGCAGCCCATCTACGGCGGCGCCAACGCGCGGCCGTTCGTGACGCATCACAACACGCTCGATATCGACCTGTACATGCGCATCGCGCCGGAGCTGTATTTGAAGCGCCTCATCGTCGGCGGGCTCGACCGCGTCTACGAAATCAACCGGAACTTCCGCAACGAGGGGATTTCGACACACCACAATCCCGAATTTACGATGCTGGAATTCTACCAGGCTTACACCGATTATCGCGGCCTGATGGATTTTTCCGAAGAATTGCTGCGGCAGGTTGCCATCGACGCGACCGGCTCGCCCGTGGTCGAATATCAGGGTCAGAAACTCGATTTCAGCCATCTGAACCGCTTCAGCATGCGCGAGGCGATCGTCGAATTCTGGAACGAAAAAGACCGGCCCACAATCGAACAGGTCAAGGACCCGGAATGGCTGAAATGGCATTCCACCAAGGCGACGCCGGGTGAAGCGCTGGTTGATATCTTCGAGCGGATGGTCGAATCGCAGCTCATCCAGCCGACGTTGATTTACGACTTTCCGGTCGAGACATCGCCGCTTTCGAAGAACAAGCCGGACGAGCCGGCGTTCGTCGAGCGCTTTGAGATCATGGTGGCTGGAATGGAGATCGCGAACGCCTATACCGAGCTGAACGACCCCGCCGAGCAGCGGCGCCGCTTCGACCGGCAGATCGCGATGCGCGAGCAGGGCGACGAGGAAGCCCACCAGATGGACGAAGATTATCTTCGCGCGCTCTCCTACGGCATGCCGCCCACGGGCGGCGAAGGCATCGGAATAGACCGCGTCGCAATGGTGCTGACGAATTCGCGCTCCATTCGCGACGTAATCCTCTTCCCGCTGCTTCGCCCCGAGGGGCCGATCGGACTTGCCGATCAGTTGCGTGCCGCGGACGCGAAGCAGGACGCCGCCGAGCCCACGGATGTCGGCGCAAAAACGTAGTTGAACCATGGCAGCAAATTTTGAGCTTTTCGTCGCGCGCCGCTACCTGAAGGCGAAGCGCAAGCAGGCCGTCATCTCGCTGATTACGATCATTTCGGTGGTCGGCGTGGCCGCCGGTGTCATGTCTTTGGTGATCGCGCTGGCCATCAACAACGGTTTCAGGAACCAGCTCCAAAAGAGCATGCTGAGCGCCACCGCCGATATCAACGTGCTCGAGAAAGAACCGGGTTACGGCATCGCGGATTGGCGCGAACTGATCGAGAAACTCAGGAAGGTGCCGCACGTCACCGGGGCTTCGCCGAACCTGTACGGCCCGATTTTCCTGACGGGAACGCTGCAGGGTACGGGCGCCATCCTCAAGGGCGTCCGCACCGGATCGGAGCTTCAGACGAGCGACATGCTCGTCCATCTGAAAGCGGGTTCGATGGACGCGCTGAAGGCCGGCGATGGCCGGCCGGGGATCATCCTCGGCTCGAAACTCGCCGACGAAACCGGGCTGACCCTGAACAGCATCGCTACGGTGATCAGTCCGCAGGGAAACCTGACGCCGCTGGGCCCGGAGCCGAGCACGGAGCATTTCCGGGTGGTCGGAATTTTCGAGTCCGGGTTCTACGACTTCGACTCGGCATGGGCCTTCGCCTCGCTCGACAATACCCAGAAGCTGTTCGGCCTCGAAGATGTGGTCAACTCGATCGAACTGAAGATCGACGATATCTACAAAGCGCCCGAGGTGGCGAAGGCGGTTGAGCAGGCCGCCGGGCCGAAACTGGCCGCGACAACCTGGATGGAAACGAACCGGCAGATTTTCAACGCCCTCAAAATGGAGCGGGCGGTTACGTGGATCACAATCGGGCTGATCATGCTGGTTGCGGCGCTGAACATCCTCATCACGCTGGTCATGATGGTGATGGAGAAGTTCCGTGATATTGCGGTCCTGATGTCGATGGGCGCCCGGCGGGAGCAGATCCGCAGGATCTTCATGTTCCAGGGCGTGCTGATCGGAGCGGTCGGCAGCGCGATCGGGCTTACCGTGGGCTATACGCTCTGCTATTTTGCCGACAAATACCGGTGGATCCGCCTGGACGAAGCGGTGTACGTGATGAGCTACGTGCCCTTTGAGCCGCGCTGGCTCGATGGGGTATGGATCGCCGCCGCTGCCGTGCTGATCAGCTTTCTGGCAACATTGTACCCTGCGCGCAACGCTACGCGGATCGCGCCCGCCGAAGCGTTGCGCTATGAATAACCGTGTCTCTGCGCTATCGAGCGCTGCTGGGCGGGCGCGGCGGCCGCCTATTTGAGTTCCGCGAGTTTCTGATCCAGAAATGCCAAGGCGTCGCGCAGCATCTGCTGGCGGCGCGGGTAATGGCTGCTCTGCAGTTCGTGCAGAATGCGCCTGCGGGAGAGCGTCAAATTATCCCTTTCCCGAAGCGTTTCGATCTGGTCCGGAGTCAGATTCTCATTGGCAGGGGAACTCTTTTCGGTGTCGGCCGCCTGCATCTGGGCCTCTACCGCCTTACTTTCCCAACCTCTGGCCACGTCTCATTATATTCCCGGGGCGGGGGCCAGGCTGGTGCGGCAGTCGGTTTCGCCTGCCGCTCGACGGACCGAAGTTCGCCGCTGCGCGCCAAAGCGTGCGCCACGGCTTAAAATTAAATAGATATGCCGTTATCTTCAATCCCGGAGGCCATCGAAGAGATCCGCGCCGGCCGGATGGTTGTCGTGGTCGATGATGAGGACCGGGAAAACGAGGGCGATCTTACGGTCGCGGCCGAAAAGATTACCCCCGAAATCATCAACTTTATGGCCATTCATGGCCGGGGTTGCGCCTGCCTCCCATCACCCAGCACAACACATCGCGATTCGGGACGGCGTTCTGCGAATCGATCGATGCCCGCGAGAACGTAACCACGGGCATTTCCGCGGCCGACCGCTCCCACACAATCCGGGTAGCTATCGACCCGCAGGCGGCCGTGAGCGACCTCGCCCGCCCCGGCCACATCTTCCCGCTGCGCGCCCGCGAGGGCGGCGTGCTGGTGCGCTCCGGCCAGACCGAAGCCGCCGTCGATTTGTCGCGGCTGGCCGGCCTGCGCCCCGCTGGCGTCATCTGCGAAATCATGAACGACGACGGAACGATGGCCCGCCGCCCGCAGCTCGAGGAATTCTGCCGCCGGCACCAGATGAAAATGACTTCTGTCGCCGAGCTGATCCGCTACCGTCTCCAGCATGAGCGCTTCATTCGCCGCGTTGCTGAAGGCTGCCTTGAGACCGAATTCGGCCAGTTCCGGACGATCGCCTACTCGACCTCCACGGACCCGGAGATCCACCTCGCGCTGGTAAGAGGCGACGTGTCCGGGCGCGAGGGCGTCCTGGTGCGCATGCACGCCCGCTGCGCGTACGGCGACGTGTTCGGCGCCACCTCCTGCGACTGCAACATGCTGATCCGCGGATCGCTCGAACGCATCGCGGCGGAAGGCGTGGGCGTTCTGGTCTACCTGCACCAGACGGGACCGGGGCTCCGGATCGCGCCGCGCGACGCCGGCCCGGGCCAGCTCGTCACCCACACACGCGACCACGGACACTACACGAGCGTGGATGGACAGCGCCTGTTCCAGTACGAAAGCGGCATCGGCGCGCAGATCCTTTCGGACCTTCGCCTGCACACAATCCGGCTATTGACGAACCACCCGCGCCGGATTGTCGGTCTCGAGGCATTCGGCATCGAAATCGTCGAGCAGGTTTCGGTTCCGGTGTGAGGCATCGACGGAACGCGGGGAGTAGCGGAACCAACG
>JAMCRS010000409.1:419-4973 GCA_023380675.1 Chloroflexota bacterium | reverse complement strand
AACCAAATGAGCGTATCCGCCCGTTTTCTTCAAATCGGCCTTGCGGCTTGCCGAAGTATAGGCCCCCCGTCAGTTCGCGCACCACCAAAACGTCGACCCCGGCGAGTCGCTCGGCTTTGAGGGGCGAAGTGTGGGCGAGCGCGGGATGCGGCTTGACTGGCCGCAGGTTGGCGAAGAGGCTCAATCCCTTGCGCAGCCCCAGCAGTCCTTGCTCCGGCCGCGTCGGCGCCCGTGGGTCGTCCCAGTTGGGGCCGCCGACCGCGCCGAGGAGCACGGCGTCCGCCGCGCGGCAGGCGTCGAGCGTCGAATCGGCAAGCGCGGAGCCAGTCGCGTCGATCGCGCACCCGCCGATCAGGTGCTCTTCGAATTCAAAGGTGTGGTTGAACTTGGCGGCGACCGCATTCAGGACACGAACGCCCTCGGCGACCACGTCGGGACCGATGCCGTCGCCGGGGAGTGTTACGATATGTGCGCGCATTTCTGCTCCAAGTTGAATTGGCTGAGCCGGGTTGCAAAGTCGCTTGACATCGCTGGCCGACCTCGATGGAGCGACCATTAGGCCCGGCCTTTGGCCGGGCTTCGGCGACGCTCCATCGCCCCGGCCCGCGGGTGCGTCTTTGGCGCGGTGCCTCGCACCGCTTGATGGACGCACCCGCGTCTCCCCTCCGCTACGCTTTCCCGCAGACCCCGCGGGACTCAAAGTGCGGGGCGGGGATCTTTGACCTAAAGGCGAAGGGGGAGCTGCTCCGTTTTTCGTTGCGAGAGGTCAAGCGCGGACTCAAAGCCGTGATTGGCTGAGGATATGTCATCGACGCATGCGGCGTGATGCGGTAAAATTCCGACTGATGAGGTGACCGAATGGAAAATCAATTGGGATACTTTGTTCTCAAAGCCGGCAGCGCAACGGGTCATGCTCGAGATGGCTCGCGAGGCGCGCCAAGAATTTGACGCCGGGCACGCGACTGACATCGCCGTCGCCGATGACGGCCGACTCGCGCCGAAATGAATTCGAAGGCGACACGCTCATTTGGTTTTGTCTTGGAAAGCACGGTGAATGTGAGCGCCGGTTGAACCAGTGAGCAAACGCTGCTGTGAGCACCCGGCTTCGCAGCGTTTTTATTTCGTGACGGTCAGCCCGTACTCCACAGAGTCGAGCAGCGCGAACCAGCTCGCCTCGATGATGTTGGCGGATGCCCCGACGGTGCTCCACCGCTGCACGTGGTTCGCCGTCTCAATCAGCACGCGGGTCGTGGCGGCCGTGCCGGCGCCGCCGTCGAGAATGCGGACCTTGTAATCCGCCAGGTGGAAGGCGTTGAGCGCCGGGTAGAACGGGAGCAGCGCCTTGCGCAAGGCGGAATCGAGCGCGTTGACCGGCCCGTTCCCTTCGGCCGCGACGTGCACGATCTGGTCTCCGACCCGCAGCTTGACGTTCGCCTCCGCAAGCAGTCCACGCCCCTGCCTCTGCTCGACGATGACGATAAAGTCGATCATCTCGAACAGGGTGCGATAGTCCGGCTGCGCTCGCCGCAGCATCATCTCGATCGACGCTTCGGCGCTCTCAAAGTGGAATCCCTGCGCCTCGAGCTCCTTGATACGCTGCAGCACGGCGGAGACGTTTCCCTTGGCATCGTCCACGACGACGCCGAACTCCTCCGCCTTGCTCAACACGTTTCCGCGCCCGGCCAGCTCGGAGACGACGACGCGGGACTCATTCCCGACGCGGGTGGGATCGATGTGTTGATACGTCGTCTGGTTTCGCCGCATCGCGGCCACGTGGATGCCGCCCTTGTGCGCGAACGCGCTCCGGCCGACGTACGCCATGTGATCGTCCGGCGCGAGGTTCGCGATCTCGGACACGGCGTGGGAAAGACGCGTCAGGTTCTGCAGGCCGCCCGCCGGGAGGCAGGTCAGCCCCATCTTGAGCTCCAGGTCGGCAATGATCGCGCACAGATTCGCGTTTCCGCAGCGCTCGCCGTAGCCGTTGACGGTGCCCTGGACCATCGTGGTGCCGGCGCGCACGGCCGCGAGCGAGTTTGCGACCGCGAGCTCGCCGTCGTTGTGCACGTGGATGCCGAGGCTCGCCCGCGGGAATCGCACGCGCACGTCCTTGACGATCGTTTTCTACCTCCCACGGCAGCGTGCCCCCGTTCGTGTCGCACAGCGTCAGGCCGTCGGCGCCCGCGTCCGCGGCCGCGCACAGAGTTTCGATAGAGTAGGCGGCGTCCGCCTTGTAGCCGTCGAAAAAGTGCTCCGCGTCGTAAATGACCTCCCGTCCCTGTTTCTTAAAGTACGCCACCGTGTCCCGGATGATCCGGAGGTTTTCTTCGCGTGTGGTCCGCAGCACCTCTTCGACGTGCAGCGTCCAGCTCTTGCCGACGAGGGTCACGACCGGGGTCTGCGCGTCGGTCAAGGCGCGGCAGTTGGAGTCCTGCTCCGGCGCAGTCCCCGGCCGGCAGGTCGATCCAAATGCGGCCAGCTTTGAATGCTTGAACTGGATCTGCTGCGCACGGATAAAGAACTCGGCATCCTTGGGGTTGGAGCCGGGCCATCCTCCCTCGATATAGCCCACGCCGAAATCGTCGAGTAGTTGAGCAACCCGCAGTTTGTCCTGGCACGTCAGCGAGAGTCCTTCGCGCTGGGTTCCATCGCGCAGTGTCGTATCGTAGATTTGAATGTCCATGGCCTCGTCTATGTCCGGCGCGAGACGTTTTCGGCGCGAGGTATCTTTCGCGCGGCGTCCGGCGCAATTGCAGAGATGGTCCTTTTCACTTTTCGTGCGCTTGCTCGAACTGCTGGATCGTCTCCTGGCACGCGAGCAGGTATCCCAGCTCGTCGACTCCTTCGAGCAGGCAGTTCTTGGAGAACGGGTCGATCGGAAAGCGAACGTCCCGGCCCCCCGGCAGCTTGAGCGTCTGCGCCGCGACGTCGACGGTCAATTCGACTTCCGGCACCTCTTCCAGCAAGTCGAACAGGTCACGGTGCGCGGCGGCGGCGACCACGATGGGGAGCAGTCCGTTCTTGAGCGCATTATTGCGAAAAATGTCTGCGAACGACGTGCTGATGACCGCGTTAAAGCCGAAGGACGTCAGCGCCCAGACGGCGTGCTCGCGCGAGCTGCCGCATCCAAAATTGTCACCCGCGAGCAGGACCTTGACGCCCTGGGCGCGCGGCTGGTTCAACGGAAAGTCAGGCTTGGGATGGCCGGCCGAGTCGTAGCGCCAGTCGGCGAAAAGATTCTTGCCCATCCCCTCTTTGTCGATCGCTTTGAGAAATCGTGCTGGAATGATCTGGTCCGTGTCGATGTTCTCGTTGGGCAGGACCAGTACGCGTCCGCTAAACGAACGTAATGGATTCATCTCGTCACCACGCGAATGAGCCAACCGGCGCAGCGTGTCTGCAGCGATTGGCTCATGGATTCGATAACGTCCTGGGGTCAGCGACCGCGCCAGCGAGCGCGGAAGCCGCGGCGGTAAGGGGCGACGCGAGAAACGTGCGTCCACCCTTGCCCTGCCGTCCCTCGAAATTTCGGTTGCTCGTGCTGAGGCAGTATTGGCCGGGCTTGAGCTCGTCACCGTTCATCGCGATGCACATACTGCACCCCGGCTGCCGCCACTCGCACCCCGCCGCTTGAAAGATCTGGTCGAGACCTTCCTGCTCCGCGGCGCGTTTGACCGCCTGCGAGCCCGGCACGACCAGGACGCGGGTCTGTTCCGCCACTTTCTTGCCTTTCAGAGCGGTCGCCGCGAGGCGCAGATCGGATAGGCGCGAGTTGGTGCAGCTGCCGATGAAGACGACGTCGAGCGGATGGCCGAGCAGCGGTGCGCCCGGCGAAAGGGCCATATAGCCCAGCGCCTTGTCCAACGCCCCTTTTTGGCTCGGATCGGTCGCGGCCGCCGGATCGGGCACGCGGCCGGTGATCGGCATGCCCATCCCCGGATTCGTTCCAAAGGTGATCATCGGCTCGAGCGCGTGAGCGTCGAGTGTGACCGTCCGGTCGTAGGCCGCGCCCTGGTCGCCGGCGAGTCCCCGCCAGCGTTCGACGGCCGCGTCCCACGCCGCGCCCTTGGGGGCGAATTCTCGGCCGGCGAGGTATTCAAAAGTGGCCTCGTCCGGCGCGATCATTCCGGCGCGCGCGCCGGCCTCGATCGACATGTTGCAGATGGTCATGCGCGCTTCCATCGGCAGCGCCCGGATCGCGGCCCCGGTGTATTCGATCACGTGGCCCGTCCCGCCGCCGATCCCGATCTTGGCGATGAGCGCGAGGATAATGTCCTTGCCGCTCACCCCTTTCGTCAAAGCGCCGTCCACCTGGACCGCCAGCGTCTGCGGCCGCTTTTGCAGGAGGCACTGCGTCGCCAGCACGTGCTCGACCTCGCTCGTGCCGATGCCAAATGCCAGGGCGCCGAACGCGCCGTGCGTCGCCGTGTGGCTGTCTCCACACACGATCGTCATTCCCGGCTGCGTCAGCGCCAGCTCGGGTCCGATGACGTGCACGATTCCTTGGTGCGAATTGCCCAAGCCGAACAAGCGGATTCCGAAATCGCGACAGTTCTT
>JAMCRS010000409.1:0-409 GCA_023380675.1 Chloroflexota bacterium | reverse complement strand
GATGCTGTGATCCAGGGTGGCAAAGGTCCTGTCCGACCGCCGGACGCGCACTCCACGCGTCCGCAGCCCCTGGAACGCCTGAGGTGAAGTGACTTCGTGCACCAAGTGAAGATCGACGTATAGAACCGCCGGGCTGTCCGGCTCTTGAAGGACGACGTGACTGTCCCAGATCTTGTCGAATAGTGTGCGTGATTTCATGGATAAACCATCAGAACTGAAAGCGCGCGCGGCGGCGCCGGGGAAGAAATCTTACGACGGCCGCGCGCCGCTCTATTCTGTTTTTGGCGTTTTTTCCTCTTGGGTGGATTTCGGAGTGACTTCCGGCCAGAGCGCGGTTACGTCCCACAGATTGGCGCAATCGCGCGGCTCGGCGAACAGGTCCGGCGCATTGTCCAGAGTCGTCTTCGGC
>JAMCRS010000408.1 GCA_023380675.1 Chloroflexota bacterium | reverse complement strand
CAAGCTGTATCTGGGCTCGACAACGGGGGACCTGCTGCTCACGGAATTCGGGCCGATCTACCGGCATTTCCGGGCGAGCCACTCTCTCCCCATCGTCGTCCACGCCGAGGACGACGAATCGCTTCGGTATTTTGGATCGCATTCGGCCTCGCCGCGCCACAGCGCGCGTAGACCGCCCCTCTGTGCGGCGCTGGCCGTAAGCCGGGCACTCGCGCTCGCCGAAGAGACCGGGCGGCAACTCCACATCGCACACCTCTCGACCGCGTACGAAATCGAGCTGGTGAAAGCGGCGAAAGCTCGCGGCGTCGCCGTGACGTGCGAGGCGACACCGCAACACCTTTTTTTGAGCGCCGAGGACGAAGAGAGGCTTGGGCCGTACGGGGTCGTCAATCCGCCGCTGCGCTCACCGGACGACGCGCGTGCTCTGTGGAAGAACCTGGACTATGTGGACCTGGTTGCGACCGACCACGCGCCGCACACGATCGAGGAAAAATCGGCGGCGAAGCCGCCTTCCGGAATGCCGGGGCTGGAGACGATGCTGCCGCTCCTCTTGAACGCGGCAAGCGACAAACGCCTTGGCTTGAAGGACGTCGCGCGGCTGACCTCCCGCAATCCCGCACGCGTTTTCCACCTGCAGAACAAAGGAGAGATCGCTGAGGGATACGATGCCGACCTGACGCTCGTCCGGTTGGACGAAGAGTACATCTTGCGCAAGCCGTGGCAGACCAAATGCAATTGGTCGCCGTTCGAGGGGACTCGAGTTCGCGGCCGCGTCGCCAGCGTTTTCGTGCGAGGACGCCAGGCGATGTCCGACGGCAAGATCACGGCGGAACAGGGAAGCGGAGCAGAGGCCCTTACGGTGCGAGCTGCTTCTTGACCGCCTCGACGATCTTCGGCAATGCGACGGCGACGTCTTCGTGGAGCACCACAGCGGCGTGTGAATCCGCTATCGTCGGCGTCTTGTTGACGACGATGATGAACGCACCATTTTCCTTGGCCACGAATGGAAGATCGGATGCCGGCGCGACCTCCAGTGACGATCCGGCCACGAGCATGAGATCGCAGCTCCTGGATTCCTGATCCGCCTCGTACATCACCCCGACCGGCAGCATCTCGCCGAACAACACGACGTTCGGCTTCATGACGCCGCCGCACACCTCGCACGTCGGAATGATTCCGTCCTCGACGAACTTGGACATGAGCGGAAAACCCGGCGCCATATGATAGCATCGAATGCACGTGGCCTTGCGCATGTGTCCGTGCACCTCCAAGACGTGGGTGGAGCCAGCGCGCTGCTGCAGTTCGTCAAAGTTCTGCGTAATGACGGTCTGCAGCCGCCCCATCGTTTCGAGCTCGGCGAGCGCGCGGTGTGCCGCGTTCGGCTCCGCGCACATGATTTGTTTGGCCAGCGGCCGCACCCAGTCGTAAAAACTTGCCGGGCGCTCGACGAAACTCGAGAGCGAAGCGACACTCAACTCGTCCGAAGACTCCCAAAGCCCGGAGCCGGGCGACCGGAAATCCGGTATGCCCGATGGTGTAGAGATACCGGCCCCGGTCAACGCGACCACGTGCCGGGCATCCAGAATGAGCTTCGCCGCGCGTTCTATCTCCCGGCGACCGCTCATTCGGTCCGGCCTCGCACCAAGCTACGCACGTTCAGCTCCTCACCGCCGGCGATCCGGTGGGCCCATCGGGTCGTTTCAGGCAGCCGATAGCCTCGGCAGCACCCCATTACCACCTCGATCGCTTGCGCGAGGGTCGTGCGGTGGCCAACGGACACGTATACTGGCCGCGTGGCCGTGCGAGTCCGCAGTACCGCGCCAATGGTACGCTCCTCATAGATCAACGGAGTCCACGCGCCCACCTTGTTGGCCGGCGTGAGCGCCTCCCCGCACAAGACCGACTTGGCACAGCCGATCGTCGGCCGGTCGATCACGATTCCCAGGTGCGACGCGATGCCCATGCCGCGCGGGTGCGCGCGTCCGTGTCCGTCCACGACGATCACGTCCGGCGTATGCCTGAGGCGGCGAAGAGCGCGCAACACGACCGGCACTTCACGGAACGCGAGCAAGCCCGGGATGTACGGCATCTTGACCGGCGCACGCGCGACCGCCGCCTCGACTGGAACCAGAGTGGAAAATTCGAGGACGACCACGGCCGCGCGCGCGATCTTGTTGTCCGCTCCCTCAAATCCCACGTCGACGCCGGCAACGAGCCGTAAGTCGATATTCTCGTCCCGCTCGACGATCTGCGCGGCGAGCTCGCGTTGAAGCTCGATCGCTCGGCGCGGCGTCAGGCTCCAGGGATGCGTGCGCGGAATGTTCAAGCGTACTCCGGCGAAAAATCAAAGTCCCAATGCAGTTCCGACGAATTCACGCACGCATGATATCACATTTCAGAAGAGATAGAAAACCGACTTTTGAGAAGCCGTGCAGAGAACGGACCAAGCTTGACATTGGCTCCCTTTTGCATAATATATAAGCGCTTGTTTATACATCGCAAGCGCCCGAGGCCGCTCGATATGGAAATTAACGTCGTGAAGGAATTGCGCGAATACTACGTTGCTTTGAGTGACGCAACGCGACTGCGTATCCTCGAGCTCTTGGCGCGCCGAGAGTTGACCGTGACCGAGATCGCCCGCGGGCTTCGAATGAGCCAACCGCTAGTTTCCTGGCACCTTCGCCGCCTCGTCCGCACCGGCCTGATCCAAATGCACCGGGACGGCCGCGAGGTGCGCTGCTCGCTCGATCGCGCACGCATGCACGAGTACGAACGCCAGTTCGATTCCCTGATAGCCAGTCAATAACGAAAGTCGCACGAACTAGAATTCACACTGGAGGTCATTGTGCCAAAAAGTCGAAAGCGCAAGGTGCGCGTCGCGATCGTCGGAGTGGGTAATTGTGCGAGCAGTTTCGTTCAGGGCGTGCACTATTATCAAGACGCGCCCGTGGACGCGGCCGTGCCTGGTCTCATGCACACCGTACTCGGCGGATACCACGTGGGCGACATCGAGATCGTCGCCGCATTCGACATCGACAAGAACAAAGTGGGCAAGGATGTCGCCGAAGCAATTTACGCGAAACCGAACAACACGTACAAATTCACGGACGTGCCCAAGCTCGGCGTGCCGGTGCGACGTGGTATGACGCACGATGGTCTGGGCAAATACCTCTCCGAGATCATCGAAAAGGCGCCCGGCCCCACCGACGACGTCGTCGGGATACTGAAGGAGACCAAGGCCGACGTCGTAATCAACTACCTGCCGGTCGGCTCGGAAGAGGCGGCCAAGTGGTACGTCGAGCAGGTGCTCGAGGCCGGCTGCGCCTTCGTCAATTGCATTCCCGTATTTATCGCACGGGAAAAGTACTGGCAGAAACGATTCGAGGAGCGCGGGCTGCCGATCATCGGCGACGACATCAAGTCGCAGGTGGGCGCGACGATCACGCACCGCGTCCTGACGCGATTGTTTGCCGACCGGGGCGTCCGGCTGGACCGCACGTTCCAGCTCAACTTTGGAGGCAACACCGACTTTTTGAACATGCTCGAACGCGAGCGGCTCGAGTCGAAAAAAATTTCCAAGACGAACGCGGTTACGTCGATGCTCGATTTCCAGATGGACCCGAATAATATCCACGTCGGCCCAAGCGATTACGTGCCCTGGCTGACCGACCGCAAGTGGTGCTACATCCGGATGGAAGGCACGACCTTTGGAGACGTTCCGCTCAATCTCGAGCTCAAGCTCGAAGTGTGGGACTCGCCCAACAGCGCCGGCGTGGTGATCGATGCGGTGCGCTGCGCCAAGATCGCGCTCGACCGCGGACTCAAGGGCGCGATGGTCGCGCCGAGCTCGTACTTTATGAAGTCCCCGCCGAAGCAATTCCCCGACGACAAGGCCCGCGAGATGGTCGAGGAGTTCATCGGCAAGTGATCCTCGTCTATTGGTTCTGGCGAGTTGGAATGTTCCTGGCCGGGGTCGCACCGCGCCGCTTGAGTCAAGGGGTCGCTGCCGCTTTGGGGACGACCGCGTACTATGTATTGCCCAAGCGGCGCGCCGTCGCCAAGGAGAATTTTTCCCACGTACTAGGCAAATCGCCGTCCGACCCGGAGGTGCGGCGGGTTGCACGGCGTTCGCTTCGCAACTATGCCTGCTACCTACGCGACGTGATGATCTATCCAAGCCTTTCCATTGCGGAGCTGGAGCAGCGGATCACCATCCGCAATCCGGAGCACATCGACGAGGCGCTGGCCCCGGGAAAGGGGATGATCCTGGTCAGCGCTCATTTCGGCAACATGGACTTGCCGAGCGCGGTCCTGGCGCGCAAGTTTACGCCGATCGCGCTCGTGAGCGAAACACTTCGGCCGCGGCAGCTCATGGACCATCTCACCCGGGTGCGCGGCGTGCGCAACGTCCACATGCATCCATACGACCGGGCTCCCCGGCGGATCTTTGAAGCCCTCAAGCGCAACGAGACGGCCGCCTTTTTGATCGACTTTGGGATCACGCATCACTTTGACATCCACACGGTGCCCGTCACCTTCTTCGGGACGCAGACGAAATTCCCCTCCGGCCCAGCGCAACTGGCGGTGCTTTCGGGCGCTCCGATCGTGGTTGGGCACGCGTGGGTCGATTCCAGCGGCCACATCATGGTGGAGACGACTCCCCCACTGAAGGTCGAGCGGAACGCCGAACGCCAGCGCACGCTGCAGGTCGCTATGCAAGAGGTGGCGCGGCGGATGGAGGATTTCATTCGAGCGCACCCCGATCAGTGGTACATGTTTCGGCCGATGTGGCGGCCAGAGGCAGCCGGGATCACGGGACAGGCTCGCGTTTTATCGAGCGGCTAGGCGAGCCGGCGGATTCCATGTCGTACTATCTTTTTCGCCTCGCCGGATTCGTCTGCCCGCTGCTTCCCGCTCGCCTGGGTTACTGGCTCTTTGCGCGAGCGGGAGACCTCGTCTATACGTTCTCGGGGCGGCGATTTGCCTAGT
>JAMCRS010000407.1 GCA_023380675.1 Chloroflexota bacterium | reverse complement strand
TTTCGGATGCCTTGGCCTTGGTGCGGCGGGGCCTCTGGCAGCATCTGCTTTTTTGCACATCCCAGCGGGAGAGCGACCATCGAAAAATCTCAGAGCGTCAGATTGAACGGCTGACTTCAGCCTTGGCTTACACGAACGGTTGAGTCAAGATTTGGATAAAGTCCAGTTAAGAACTGGGGGTCTTGGTTTCATAAGATAAAGCCCAAGAAGTTATGGCGGCGACGCAGGCTGTCCTGGGTTCGAACCCCATCACCCGCCCTGAGATGACGCCATAGCGCCTTGCCCCATACACCAGTCGAGCTCCGGCTGGCGTTTTTCATTTCCACAATCCCGGGCCTTGACAATCGCTGGAGCTGAGCACTATAATTGCGCCCACTTTGCCAGGTCAACCGTGCCATGCCAGGGCGCCTCGCGTGAGGCGTCTGAGGAGGAGACTATGAACATCGAGAATTTCTATTCGCTCGTCGCGGGCACCTGTTTCGCCCTCGTCGGTCTCTGGTGGAACGTGGTGAACGGTCATCCGGATTGGATGAAGGACGAGCAAAGCCGGCATCTGGCCGGCGGCATCTATGCGTCGTTTCTGATTCCCGGACTGATGAGTCTCGCGGCGCAGATAGGCGGCGACAACAAGTTGATCTGGCGGGGAGTCTTTGTCAGCGCGGCTTTGCTGGGCGCATTCTTCGTGACCCGGCTCGTTCTCAGAACACGCGCGCAGGCTGGGCAAGGGCTGTTCCGACGCAGCCAGTGGGTCGTCGTCTTGCTCTATGGGATCGTCCTGGTGTTCGCCCTCTTTCCGCAGCTCGCCGAGCCGATGAGTCTGCAGCCTTTGCAGGTCGAGGGTATTCTGTTGGCGCTCCTAATCCTGGTCGCCCACGGCCTTACGTGGGAGTTTATGACCGTGCCAAGAGAGAATTGATCCATCTGACATGCCGGATTCTCAACGGGCACCCGGAACGGCAGCAGCCGCCGATACAAAGAAGAACAGGGGCATCAATGAACGGGCGACGATGCAAAGCGGCGCATTCCGGCGCGTGATTGGAGCCAGCAGGCCTCGCTGGTAGGCGCTTTCACGTTACGGCGCGTCCTTACCCATCCAAATGCGGCAAGAAAGCGTATATCCTTCCAGTGGGGTGGCCATGACAAAGACCCGAATTGCTCTACCGATCGCATTCCTAGCGCTCGCCCTGGTCGTGCTCGTCTTTGCCGGCACGAATTTCGTCGCGGCTCCGTTTTGGCTGGTGTTCCGACGTTCGCCGGGGCTGGATACCGCATATACCATCGCCCAAGCCGCAGCGTGGATCGCGACGGTATTTCTTTTCGCCGCCGCGGCGCTGGTTGCCATTCCGACCGCGCTCGGACCCGGCGGGTGGATTCGTAAGGCGCTCGAGGGCCTTCCCGTCTATTTGCTGGGGCTGACGGCGGCGGCCGTGATCGCCAACCTCATTGGACTCGCAACGTTGGGATCGGTCCTGGACGCGCAAGCCCCTTACAAACTCAGCCTGGCGACGATTTGGCTTGGCGTGAGCGCGGCGCTGGGCACGATCGCCGTCGTCGTCGCGGCGGCGCGCGCAAACCTGGGTCGGGGAATCGTCAAAGCGGCAACGGCGGCGACGGGAATCGCACTTGTCCCGGCGGTGATTCTGTGCCTCGCAATACTCGGCGCGGTCTATATCGTCTTAACGAATCCGATCGGGCCGACCGGCGGCCCGCCGGTCGGCGGACTCGGGGTGTTGGCGGGGCTGGTGACGCAGGTCGAGGTCGGCGGCGGAGTGATGGCGGCGCTCACCGTCATTGCGCTGGTGAGCCTGGGGCTAAACGTGCGCTCCTCGCGTGCGGCACCGGCGGCTGCGAGCGCGACGGGCGTTCCGGCTGTGCAGGTCAACTATGGACGCGAGGCGGTGCGCGCGATCGTCGCCGGCATCGGAATCAGCGTCGTCGTGTTTGCCGCCATACAGGTCGTGCCGGTTTCGCGTGACAACCCGCCGGCGCAGGGGACCATGCAGTGGGACTCGCCCCAGACGGAGGCGCTGGTGTCACGCGCGTGCACGAATTGCCACGGCAACGCGACCGTATGGCCGTGGTATTCGTACTTTGCCCCGGGATCGTGGATCACTTTTGTCCACGTGAACAGTGCGCGGCAACAGTGGAACGTCGCCGATCTGAGCAAGATGACGGCGATTCGCAAGAGGCGCCTCGTGAGCACCATGGTGGACGCGATTCGGAACGGCGTGATGCCGCCGGTCGACTATCAGTTCTTGCACCCGGAAGCGCGCCTCTCGGCTGAGGAACGTGAGGAACTGATCCAAGGACTGCAGAACAGTCTCAAGTGATAGAGCCGGCGACGACGAGATTGCTGCCGCAAAAAACGCGGCTCGCACGTATGAAAGTGCTTGTCAAGAGGGAGCTCACGAGACAAAACTCCTCCACGCCTTCGTCGAATGGGCTCGCAGCGCACGCGGCGGAAGCTTCGCCGATCGAGCGGTATTTGCTTGTTGCCGTCTTGCCTTGTTGCCGCCTAGACTACCGATTTGCGGAATGGAACTCGGCGCGTTTCGGACTGCGTCGCGAGATTGTTGCGCT
>JAMCRS010000406.1 GCA_023380675.1 Chloroflexota bacterium | reverse complement strand
AAGCGATAGCCTACGCCGGGCTCTGCCACGAGATAGCGTGGGTTCTGGGGATCGGCCTCGATCTTTTTGCGCAGCCTGCCCACATAGACGTGGAGATAGTGGGCCTCGCTGCCGTAGTTTGGCCCCCAGACCTCTTGGAGCAACATACGATTGGTGAGCACCTTGTTCGGGTGGCTGATAAAGGCCTTCAGCAGCTCGTACTCGGTAGGCGAGAGACGGACCTCCTCGCCGCCGACGGAGACACGTCGCCGCTCGAAGTCGACCGCGAGATCGCCGGTGCAGAATACGGCGCCACTGCCCTTCGCGGGGTGGGCGGCGTGGCGCAGCGCCAAGCGGACACGGGCAACCAGCTCTTCCACGCCGAAGGGCTTGGTGAGATAATCGTCCGCGCCGCGGTTGATCGCCTCTACCTTCTCTCGCTCGGCGCCCCGCACGGACAGCACGACGATCGGCGTGCTGGCGTAGGCGCGAATCTGCGTGATGACCTCCATGCCGTCCATGTCTGGTAGCCCAAGATCGAGGAGAATGAGGTCGGGATGGCCGGTGGCATGGCGCTCCATCGCCTGTTGCCCTGTGGGCACGGCTTCTACTTGGAAGCCGTGACGAGGGAGAATGGCGCGCACGGCGCGCACGATAGCCGGCTCGTCCTCGACCACCAATATACGAGCTCCCGTAGGCTGAGACATCAAGGCACCTCGCCGTTTGCCGCCGTGCTCTCCGCGGGCGGGGCTAGTGGTAGCGTGAACACGAAGCGAGCGCCACCGTCGGGCCGATTTTCCGCCCAAATGCGGCCGCCGTGGGCTTCCACGAGCCCTTTGGCGACCGCCAGACCCAACCCGGTGCCTTTGGGGCGTGGTCCCTTTCGTGCCACCCGGAAGAAAGGCTCGAAGAGGTGCGGCAGCGCTACCGATGGGATGCCTGGCCCGCGGTCGGCCACCGAGATTTCTAGCTCCCCGTTGGCGCGCCGTGCTGAGATTTCGACCTCAGTGCCGCGCTTGGTGTATTTCGCGGCGTTCTCGATCAGGTTGGAGAGCACCTGATCGATCTCGACGTAGTCAAGCAATATTGGCGGCAGGTCTTCTGGGATGCTGACGATGAGGCACAACTGTGCCGTCAGCGGCCGCAGCCTGCCCAATACTTCCTCCACGAGCGTGCCCAGATCGTACCAATCCTTTTCCGGCCGCAGACTGCCGCCTTCGATGCGGGAGAGGTCCAAGAGGTTCCCGACAATTTGGTTCAGGCGGATGGTCTCCTCTTCGATGGCCTCCGCGAACTGCTTCCTTTCCTCCTCGGACCACTTGATGTCTGGCTGGCGTAGGCTGCCTGCCGAAGCGAGGATCGAAGCGAGCGGCGTGCGCAGATCGTGCGAAACGGCGTTCAAAAGAGCGGACTTCAGCTCGTCGGTGCGCCGCAGAATCTCCGCTTGGGTCGCCTCGCGCTGAAGCCTGGCGCGCTCGACGGCCATGGCAAGCTGTGTGGCGGCGGCGGAGAGCAATCGATCATCGGCTAGACTGGCTTGGGTCGCGCCGGCCTGGCGAACCAGCAGCATCCTGCCCACACGCCGGTCGCCGACCTTCACCGGGATCACCTGAAGGGGCTCGCTCTCTGCCGGCTGGCTAACCCCGGGCAAGTGGGGCGGCAAAATACGGATCCACCGCCCCGGCTTGCCCGGGCGAGCTGCCGTCGGCGCGGGGCCATCGGCGAGAATTTGCGTGCCCGGCTTTGTCGAGCTGCGGATGAGGGCAATGGCATCCGCGTCGCCTTCGGCGGCGCGGGCAAAAGCGCCGGTGTCCTCGCGCAGCTCAATCGCCACGGCGGACAGCGATAGCGCCTGGCGCAGTCGCTCGGCTACCGCGTGCAAAGCCTCGTGAAGGTCGGGACTGCTCATGAGGCGAACGACATCGTAGAGCACGCTCGCCTCGCGCTCCCGCTGCCGGGCAACTTCTGCCCGCTGGCGCAGCGCGGCCGCGAGTTGCCCGGTGCTCACGGCAACAAGCAGAAAGAGCAAGAGCGCGACCCATTCTTCCGGAATGGCAATCGTGAAGCTATTTAGCGGCTTGACAAAGAACCAGTCGAAGGTGAGGAACGCCATCACCGAGGCCAGGATGGCAGGGCCACGACCGAAGGCGACGGCGACCGCCATGACCACAATCAGGTAGAGCATCGAGATGTTGGCGATGTGCCGGTAGCTCTCCGCCAATCCGACGAGCAGGCTCATCAAGGCGACGGCGGCCAGCGCGACGACGTAGCCGAACCACCGGCCACGCGGAAAGCCGCGCGCAGATATGCGCCCCACGGTTTGGCGATCCATCCCCGGCGTATGAGCAGTTATGAATTCCCTCATATTGACAATGATAAGGCATGGCATCCAGTGGTCGCTACTCTGATTGGGGCATAGTGACGTTACACCGTAGGGAAGTGTCTTTGCGACGGCGGCGAGAAGGAATACTTTGTAGAGG
This sequence comes from Chloroflexota bacterium, assembly GCA_023380675.1. Next base: position 625 of record JAMCRS010000406.1, on the reverse strand, counting down.
TGGGGATTACCGCGGAAGCGGGAATTCTCATAGCCTCCCGGCCACCCGCGATCGATGAAAAGCAGAACCGCAGGCGCCTGGATTCCCGCTTGCGCGGGAATGACGAGTGAGGAGAGGCATACTCACGTCAGAGAATCATTTTCAGCGCAATGACGTTTCCCAAGCAGTCGGACTCATGAGTCCGACACATTCTTTCATTCTTGATCAAGGGCGCTTACTCCCATGGTGGAATCTCAGGCGGCGTAGAGAAGCCCCGCTGGAATTAGTAGATGGAGCCCAGCGGGGCTGGTACGCGGTTACTCGATCGGAGTGGCCCAGGCGCGAGTGATCGATCTCAGACTAAAGCATGGTGAGGCCGCCGTTGACGCTGAGGGTTTGGCCGGTGATGAAACCCGCGTCGTCGCTGGCGAGGAAGACCACGGCGCCGGCGATGTCCTCCGGCTGGCCCAAGCGCCGCCAGGGGATGCCTTTGACCATGGTTTCGACGAGCTTGGGGTTGTTGGTGGTCATGCCGTGGGTGAGCTCGGTATCCACCACGCCGGGTGCCACGGTGTTAACGTTGATCTTGTTGCGCGCCATCTCGCGGGCGAGGGTCTTGGTGAAGGCGATCACGCCGCCCTTGGCG
>JAMCRS010000405.1 GCA_023380675.1 Chloroflexota bacterium | reverse complement strand
GCTAACGCCATCGTCGGCGGCAGCTTGGCCATTGCCGCCGGCGCGGCCCTCAGCGCCAAACGTCGCCATACGGACCAGGTTACGGTCTGTTTCTTTGGCGACGGCGCGGCGAATCAGGGTCTTTTCTTCGAGTCGATGAATCTGGCATCCATCTGGCGATTGCCGGTTATCTATGTTTGCGAGAACAACCACTACGGTGAGTTCACCGCAATGAAGGACGTGACGGCCGGAAGACTTGAACAGCGCAGCGATGCGCTCGACATCCCTTCGACGCAAGTCGACGGAATGGATGTACTCAAGGTGCACGAAGCATCCGCCGCGGCCGTTGCGAGAGCACGGGCTGGCGAGGGTCCCAGGTCTTGGACCTGCGATACCTACCGCTATTTTGGGCACGGCATGAGCGATCGCGATCGATCCTACCGAACTCGCGAAGAGGAGCAAGCCTGGCGAAAAAACGATCCGATTGACCGCTTGGGACGATACTTGATCGCGAAAGGTCAGACCACTCAAGCAGATCTTGAATCCATCGCAGCACGGGTTGATCAGGAGATGCTTGAGGCAATAGACGTCGCCAAAGCGTCCCCGCTGCCCGGCCCGGAGGAGTTGAGGCGACATGTCTTCGCAGACTAACGCTCGAGAAATCACCATCGCCCAGGCCGTGAACGAGGCATTGCGCGAAGAGATGCGCCGCGACGAGCGTGTCTTGCTGATCGGCGAGGATGTCGGCCGGCCCGGTGGAATCTACAAAGTGACAGACGGCCTCTATGCCGAGTTCGGACCGGAGCGCGTGATGGATAGTCCGATCTCCGAGGCCGGGATCGTCGGGCTGGGGGTCGGCGCGGCGATGACCGGCATGCGCCCCGTGATCGAAATCATGTTCGGCGATTTTATGACCTTGGCCATGGATCAGATCGTTAACCAGGCGGCCAAGGTTCACTACATGTCGGGTGGCAAGCTGCAGGTACCGCTCGTCATCCGCACGACGATCGGCGCCGGACGTAGAGCCGCCGCGCAGCATTCGCAAAGTCTCCATGCGTGGATCTGCCATATTCCGGGTCTCAAGGTGGCGCTTCCGTCGACGCCGTACGAAGCGAAAGGGCTGCTCAAGGCGGCGATCCGTGACAACAACCCGGTCATCTTCTTCGAAGACAAGATGACGTATCGGCAGACCGGGCCGGTTCCGGTCGAGGATTATGTTCTCCCGTTCGGCGTTGCCGACTGCAAGCGCGTCGGCGACGACATTACGTTGATCGCGACTTGCAGCATGGTGCCAGTCGCTCTGGCGGCGGCAAAGCAGCTAGCCGCAGAGGGCATCAGCGCGGAGGTCATCGACCCCCGTACGCTGACGCCGCTGGACGAAGAAGCTTTGTGCAACTCGGCCATCAAAACTTCCCGTTGCCTAGTTGTCGATGGGGGCTACTGCCGCTTCGGAGCAACGGCTGAGATTGCCTCCGTCGTCGCAAAGGGTGCCTTTTACAACTTAGATGCGCCCGTTGAGCGGATCGGAGCGATGGATGTGCCCGTGCCATTCAGTCCTAGTCTGGAAGACCTGACGATCCCCAGTGTCGAGACGATCGTGAAGCAAGCTCGCAACATGGTAAAGCCGTAAAGAGAGGTTGCGTGTCGATCGATATCGTTATGCCTGCGATGGAGATGGCGCAAGATACAGCCAAATTGGTGCATTGGCTCAAGGCCGAGGGTGAGTTTGTCCGCAAAGGGGAGCCGTTGTTCCTCATTGAGACGGACAAGGTTGCCGTCGAGATCGAGGCGCAGGCCACTGGTACACTACGTCCTATCGCGCGAGCCGGCGACCGGGTCCCGGTTGGACATGTAATTGGACGGCTTCTATCTGAAGAGGACAAACCCACTGCATCCATGCCGGCTCCGGGCGGTTCCGTCTCTGGCGAACACATTCAAGCGTCCGCTACGCCGGTCGCCAAGAACCTAGCCGAAGACCACGGGGTGGACCTGCGGCTGATTCACGCGAAAGGGGACCGGGTCGAGAAAGCGGACGTGCTCGCCTATCTTCGATTACAAGCGGGATCGCCGGGCAAATCGCAACCGACCGCAAAGTTGGTCTCCGCATCTCCGAAGGCGCGAAGACTCGCCACTGAGGCAGGCGTGGCGCTAGCTGGCATTGCGGGCTCTGGATTGCGGGGCGCAGTGCTGGCAGCAGACGTCCAGGCCGCGCATCGAGCGGTAACAGAGACAAAACCGACTGTTGCCCAAAAGCCTCCGGCGGCGAGTGATGAGTATCGTGTCGTCCCAATCGAAGGCGTCCGCCAGGTCATTGCTCAAAGACTGCAAGCCAGCTACCAGACCGCCCCGCACATCGCGCTCACCATCTCGGCCGACATGACGGAGGTGCGCCGTCTCATCGAGCGCGTGGGACCGCTGATTCTGTCTCAGACGGAGCACAACCTGACAACCACGGCAGTCCTGGCCAAGGTGGTTGGATCCAACCTGATAAGACACTCGCGGCTCAACGCGCACGTGACGCAGGGCGAGATACACGAGTTCGCCTCAGTCCATCTTGGCATTGCGGTGGCGCTGGACGATGGTCTGGTCGTCCCCGTCATCCGCAGCGTCGAGCGAAAGGGATTGTCGATGATTCAGACCGAATTGAGCGACCTGACGGAACGAGCGCGCGCGGGTATGCTCAAGTTGCCCGAGACAAAGGGCAGCACGTTTACCCTGTCCAACCTGGGGATGCTCGGCGTCGAGCAATTTACTGCCATTCTCAATCCGCCCGAGGTCGGGATCTTAACGGTAGGGGCCATTGTAGATACGCCAGCGGGTATCGACGGGACGCTCGTATTGCGGCCGATAATGAGAACAACGCTTATCGTCGACCATCGCGCAGTCGATGGAGCCACAGCGGCGGCTTTTCTTCGGGATCTGAAGCAATCCCTGGAGAATCCATATCAACTCCTCGCCTGACCGGTCGCGGTTTGGATTGCGAGGTGGGGATAAGGGAGCCATACGCCATGCGGCGCACTGCCAATCATCTCATTGAGACGCGGACTACCGGTTTGTAGGAGGGAACGGGCAAGCCGGCCCTGAATCGTGCAAATCGATTCATCCTAGCAAAGGAGCACGTACAGGGGAGCAAGGCATACGGACAAGAACAACCTCCTTAGCAACTACGTCGACGGTGAGTGGCACACGTCAAGTGCGACCGAGTGCCTCGACGTCGTCGATCCGGCGACGACGGCAGTTCTGGGACGAGTGCCTCTGTCGCCCGCGGCTGATGTGGACCAGGCCGCGCTAGCGGCACACGCCGCACTCGACGACTGGCGTCGGACACCGCCGACGGACCGAGTCCAGTTTCTATTCAAGCTGAAATACGCGCTCGAGGGCTGCTTTGAAGAGCTGTCGCGTCTGATCACGCAAGAGAATGGCAAGACCCTGGGCGAGGCGCGTGGCGAAATGCGCCGCGCGATCGAGAACGTAGAAGTGGCTTGCGGCATTCCCACGTTGATACAGGGAGATTTCTCCGAAGACGTCGCGCCCGGAATTGATGAACTCATGATCCGGCAGCCCGTCGGTGTCTGTACGACGATCGCCCCCTTCAATTTCCCCGGCATGATTCCGTTCTGGTTTATGCCCTATGCGCTCGCGTGCGGCAACACCTACATCGTCAAGCCGTCTGAGCGCACACCGCTCACCATGACGCGGGTGTTCGAATTGATGAAAAGCGTCGGATTCCCCAAGGGCGTCGTGAATATGGTGCACGGTGGGGCGGACAGCGTGAACGCCATTCTCGATCACCCGCTCATTCGCGGCGTCACGTTCGTCGGTTCCACGCCAGTCGCTCGGCACATCTACGGCCGCGCGTCGGCGAACGGCAAGCGTGTGCAGGCGCAAGGGGGCGCAAAGAATCCGGTCATTATCCTCCCCGACGCCGAGATGGAGACAACCACGCGCATCGTCGCCGACAGCGCGTTCGGCTGTGCGGGACAACGTTGTCTCGCCGCCTCGCTTGCGATCACGGTCGGAGAAGCCGGAGATACGTTCGCCGATGCGATTGCGAATGCGGCAGCGAAGCGTATGGTGGGCTGCGGTTTGGATGAGAAAGTGGAAATGGGGCCGGTGATCACCGCTTGGAGCAAGGCACGTATCGAGGGTCTCATTCAGAAAGGCTTGGACGAGGGTGCACGCATGCTCGTAGATGGTCGTGGCGCGGAGATTCAAGGCTACGAGGGTGGCTACTTTGTGCGCCCAACTGTCTTGCGAAAGGTACCAGCGGACAGCGAAATCGCGCGGACAGAAGTTTTCGGCCCAGTGCTTGGATTGATCCATGTGGACACGGTGGATGACGCTATCCGTCTCGTCAATCGAGGCAACTATGGTAATATGGCGTGTCTGTTCACGAGCAGCGGCGCCGCCGCTCGCAAATTCCGCTATGAGGTAGAGGCGGGCAACGTAGGTATCAACGTGGGCGTCGCCGCGCCGATGGCATTCTTCCCCTTCAGCGGCTGGAAGCAAAGTTTCTTCGGCATTCTACACGGCCAGGGCAAACACGCGGTCGAATTCTTTACGCAGACAAAGGTGGTCGTCGAACGCTGGCCGAAAGAGTGGTCTCGCAAGTTCTGATCAGCAATCTTGACTCTCCCTAACCTCTCCGGGCTTGACTTGCTCCCTTCGCGAATCTGATCCTCGATTCCTCGGTGCGGTCGTGCTCGATTAAGGTAATCCTCGTGCCCCTTCAAAATGCGATACAGAGGTTACTTCCCCAACCTCCCGCATGCGAGCGAGACGTTCTTTCCCTACGCAGCTCAGTAGCCACAGGCTGACCGCGTTTGCTTTCGGAGCACGGTAAAGCGATTCCAAGTTTCCGATGGACAATCCTACGGTCAGCCGCGTCAAGGCTTCTCCGCATTTGCTATCGCGATCTCGGATCGAAAAGCGCGGCTCGTGTCCGAACGGCAGCGCGTCGACGTTGTCTGGTCGCCCATTCATCGGTGGGAGACCTCGTCGCCCGAAATGAACAATTCGCCGTGAATACGCTCTGTCCCTGCAGGCCATTCTCTAATGCCAGCAGCAGTACCAGAGCGGCGTGCTCCGAAGACACTATGGGACATGCGCCGCTGTCGGGCGAACTGTGACTGCAGAAGACGTGGGGTGCTTGCCGACGTAAGCGGAAGAGAGTGTCAGGCTTGGGAATCAGAAGAGATTCTTCGCATGCTTTGACGGTGCCAGCGGAGAGGACGGGCCAGGCGCGATCGGGTCGAGAAAAGGCTGGCACGTTGACGTGGACGATGCGCCCTACCAGAAAGCGCCATGGATCCGCTCGGCGCGACCGCATCATCGGCCGTGGGATTTGCCTCGATCGCTTTTCGCGAATCCCGCGCAGGAGGTCACTGTCGTTCGCTGTGTTCGGGCGGCTCCGCTGCCTCTTCCTCCTGGGTCGGCGTGAGGGTGTCGAGCCGATGCTCCAGGCGGAACAGGCGTGAGCGAAACGCGGCTTGCGCGTCCCACAGCGCGTGCAGGAATCGTTTGACAAAGGGCATCGGTTTCAGCGACGGCGGCGTCCACTGCCAGACGAGACTCGCCGAGGTCAACCCGGCGCCGGAGACCGCGATGAGGAGCCGGTCGCCCGGGTGAATGCGGCCGGCTTGGATCGCGTCGCACAGCGACACCGGAATCGCCGCGGCCGATATGTTGGCATAGTGCGAAACGTTCACGAGGGTCTTGCATTCGGGCACGTGCAGCCGCTCCGCGACCTGCCGGATCATCGTCGCATTCGTCTGGTGCGGGATGAAGAGGTCGATGTCTTCGATCGTCAGGTGCGCCTTGCGCAGCGCGTCGCGTGCCAGCCACGGCATCGCGCGCAACCCGTACCGGGAGACGCCGCGTCCATCCATCCGAGCGAAATGCCAGCCCCGTTCCAGCACCTCTGGGCTCTGTGGGTTCCGGGTACCGCCGCCCGGCAGTATCAATAGATCGCCCCCGGAACCGTCCGCGCTCAACGAAAAGGACAAGAGTCCGCCGGCTTGCTCGCTGCCGGTGAGGACGACTGCGCCCGCGCCGTCTCCGAAATACGCACAAATGCTCTTGTCTCGCCGGTCAATGACACGCGAAGTGGTCTCGACTCCGACGACCAGGATGTGGTGATACGCGCCGGTCCGGATGAACTGGTCGGCGACGACGAGTGCGTACACAAAACCGGAGCACCCCGCGCCTAGATCGAATGCGCCCGCGTTGTGCGCGCCGAGTGCGTCCTGCACCAGGCAGGCGGTTGCCGGAAAGAGATAGTCAGGCGTGCTCGTCGCGACAATGACGAGGTTCAGCTGCGAGGCAGAAATGTCCGCGCGTTCAAGCGCGGCGCGTGCGGCCTGCACGGCCATCTCCGCGCTCGCTTGTTTTGGCTCAGCGATATGACGCTCTTCGATGCCGGTGCGCGACTTGACCCACTCGGCGTCTACGCCGGCGGACTGGGCGAGTTCCACGTTCGTTACGATTGTGTTGGGGAGGTATTTGCCCCACCCGATGATCTGTGCATTCAGCATGTCGTTGATTATATTCCAATCCCCTCCATGCCCCAAAACATCGACCGCGAAGAACTTGCGACCGGATCGCATCGCCGCGAGGCGCTGCGGCCGGTCGCCGGCATAGTACTTTAAGCAGCGCGCTGCCTCCGCCCTGGGCCGTTGCCGAGGCTTATCGAGCGGCTCAAGCCGCGCCAAGGTAACGCGTTGGCGAAGCCGCCCTCAATCGCTTTGGGCGGTTCACGGACCCCAACCTTCCTCGTCAATTGCTCGGTTAGTCATTTGTTTCCAGTACACGTTCGTTGTATACTGATGCAGGTGCGCCTAGTTCATTCAATTGCTCGCCGTATGAAAAGCGGTTGGGGCGTCGTCTCTGTTAGGTGTGTTGCCCGCTTTGGGCAAAGAGAGGAGAGACACCATGTGCCAGAATCACAAGCACACCTTGACCCGCCGAGACTTTCTCAAGCTTAGTGCAGCAGCATTGGGTGGAGCTACCTTGGCCTGCGGAGGCGGCTCAAAGCTGCTTGAGCTGACCGCAGTTCCAACGCCGGTCAGCCCCACGGTACCACCCCCCACTTTGCCCCCGGGCGAGGCTGCGGATACCATCCTGGTGAACGGGAACATCGTTACCATGGATGCCAAGCGCACCGCAGTGAAAGCACTGGCCATCAAGAATGGGCTGATTCTGCTGGCCGGCGAGGACCAGGCCGTGCGCGGCATGTCCGGAGCAAGCTCAAAGGTCATCGACCTGCGCGGGCGCACCGTGACTCCCGGCCTCATCGACGCGCACTGCCACTTGAGCGCCTGCGGTCTTCTCGGCACCGCGTACGTCGATGTCAGCTGGCCGGCGGTCTTCACCGTCGAGCAGATGCAGGCGAAGGTCGCAGAATGGATCGCCCGGACGCCGCCCGGTGAGTGGGTGGCTGGTGCCGGATGGGTGACCTTTGACGGACGCAGTCCGAACAAGCACGACCTCGATCCGGTCTCGCCGAAACATCCGGTTATGCTGATCAACCAGGGCGGGCACATGGCCGTGGTCAACAGCCTGGCTCTTGAAATGGCCGGCGTGACTGCAAGCACACCGGACCCGGGTAACGGCCGCTTTTTGCGCGAGGCCAACGGCGATCCCAGTGGCACGGTGTTGAATCACCCGGCTATGGACTATTTCCGCCGGCTGTGGCCGCCAGACCTGCTTGACCTGAAGACGATGGAAATGAGCATTCTAAACCCGCAGGCCAAGTTCGCCTCTATGGGGGTTACCAGCTTCCAGGATGTGTATGCGCGTGATATGGATCGCATGCAGGCCTACTTCAATCTCGCACGCCGTGGCGAGATGACCATTCGCGGCCAGGTGATGAACGTCCTTGAGTACATCCAGGAGTTGGATGGGCGCGTCGAAGCGCTCGAGGCCATGCGCTACGAGGACGACTATATGCACTTCGCCGGGGCAAAGTTTCAGGCGGACGGCGCCCTGGAAGCTTCGTTCACCCACGAGCCCCACAACGGCATCGCGTGGGACATCCCCATTTGGAAGCCCAAGGACTTGAATGAGGCCGTGCGTGCCTTCCACGATGGGGGATACCAGGTCGCCATCCACACCGGCGGCGATGCGGCAGTGGATATGGCGCTGGATGCCATCGAGGCGGCGATGAAGGCCAATCCGCGGCCCGACCCGCGGCACCGCATCGAACACTCTGTTCTGAACACGCCCGAGGCTCTGCAGCGCGAGAAAGATCTCGGCGTTGTGATCTCCACGCAGCCCACCCTCATCCGCGCATTCGCGGATGGGATGTTCAGGATCTGGGGCGAGGAACGCACGCAGCGCGCAATCCCCACCCGCACCTGGCTGGACATGGGCGTGCCGCTGTGTCTCAGCTCCGACGCGCCCTCGATGCCGTGGTGGGACCCCCAGACCACGCTGTATGCAAGCATCGTGCGCGCCTCGCCTTCGAAAAAGCCCGTCGGTCCCGAGCAGGCCATGACCATCGACGAGGCGCTGTATGCGCACACCATGGCCGGCGCGTACGCAGACTTTGCGGAGAACAAGAAGGGCTCCTTAGAGCCGGGCAAGTTCGCCGACCTGATCGTCTGGCACGACAATCCCTACACCGTTGCCTCGGCGGATATTCTTGGCCTGACCATCGACCTGACCATGGTGGGCGGGAAAGTGGTTCACCAAGCCTGATCGGCCGTTGGATCCAGGTTCGTCCGGCGCGCGTTTGTATTCCCAGTCTGAATCGATCATCCTCTTGAGGTCGTATTCTGGGCGCCAGCCCAGGAGAAACTTGGCCTTTGCGTTGTCCAGCCACATCGAGTAATAGGGCGTCGCGATTTCCACCGTTCGCAATCCTCGGCTCTCCACCAGATAGCGTCCCACTTGTCCGTAATCCACCGGCTCATCCATGCAAATGTTGAACGTCTGCTGCCGCGAGCGGGGATTGTCGAGCGCCAGCAGGATCGCAGTGACCAGGTCTTGCACGTGCACGAAATTCCGCTTGACCGGCTACCCGGCGGGATCGAGCATGACCGGGATCGTCTGCGTCCGCACATAGTCGTCGGCCTGCTCGGCCCCGACCAGGTCGCGCCAACGCGGTCCGCCGAAGACGTCATCGCCGAACGAAAGCTGGTACTTGAAATCGTCCTTTTCCATGATCCAGGGTGCGCGTAGGCAACAGCCGTCGACGCCATATTGCACGTAATACTGCTCCAGCATCACTTCTTCCAGTACTTTCGAGAGGGCATAGCATCCCGGATAGGCGAAATCAATTACAAATTAGAAGAAACTGCTTGACAAAACACATTTTTGATATTATAATGTCATTACGAATTCATTATAACAATATATAGAATGCTCAGAGAGATGTTTGACATGACACTAGTCACGCTTGACTCGATTGTCATTGATAGAGAATCGCCTACTCCCTTGTATCATCAACTTGAGGAAGCCCTCGTGCAACTCCTCAAATCGGGCGCGTACGCTATTGGGGATCTATTTCCAACCGAGGAGGAGCTCTGCGGCAAATTCCACGTTAGCCGCATCACCGTCCGCAGAGCCACAGAGGAACTGGTGCGCGAAGGCTACCTCGTCGCGCGACAGGGGAAGGGGACGTTTGTAGCCAAGCCAAAGATCCAGCGCCACATGCCGAAGATGAAAAGCTTTTCTGAAGAGATGCTGGACGAAGGGCATCAACCCGGTTCCCGGGTCCTTTCTTTGCGACACGAGCGGGCATGCGAGGATGTGGCATCAACCCTGGGCTTGGAACTCAACTCGTGGGTCTGGGTGGCTGAACGTCTGAGGCTGGCCGACGAAGAACCGATTTGCTTGTCCTTGGCGTATTTGAGTCTACCCGAGCACGTTACTTTCACCCCCACCGAACTTGAAAACCAAGTGTCTTTGTGGACTGTCCTCGAAGGTAAGGGGATCAGGATGGCTCGGTCGGACGAAACGATCCAGGCGGTTGCCGCCGGACCACGGGAGGCAAACCTGCTGCACGTCGAATTGGGATCGCCACTTCTCCTGGTCGAAGGCACGGTTTATTCCGACGAAGACGCCCCAATCGAATACCACAAGATATTCAATCGGGGAGATCGCTACACGTATTCCGTACGCACATCTCGCTGATCACGCCGATCGAGTCCACAGCCGGCCGGCGACTGGCCCTCGATAGATCGAGGATGCCAGATCGAGAGAAACGATCCGACTCGGGGCCGTTTCAGACGTTTCCCGTAACCCTCCTTGTGGGAGCATCATACCGAGGCTGAGATGAAAGCTGTCTGGTTGGTCGAACCGGGAAGACTAGAACTGAGGGATCAGGAGAGGGTAGAAGCGGGGCCCGGCGAAGTACTCGTTCGAATTGCCTACGCCGGCATCTGCCCATGGGACGTCCGGGTGTACTGTGGTAAGAAGAACGTTCCACTTCCGCGCCTGATGGGACACGAAGCCAGCGGCGTGATCGCCCAGATCGGAAAGGGCGTCGAGCGTTTTCAGGTCGGCCAGCGTGTCGTGCCCGACTTTATCGTCAAGTGCGGCGTTTGCACCAATTGTCGCCGCGGGCGCGCCAACAAGTGCTCCAATCCCCAGTTCCCGAACGGCGCATACGAAGAGTACGCCGTTATCCCTCAGCAGAACATTCACTTCTTACAGAATGGCAAGACGAGCTTCAAGGCAGCCGCTTTCATGGAACCTCTCGCCTGCGTGCTGCGTGGGCAGAAGATGCTCAGAATTACGCCCGGTGAACGCGAGCTCGTCGTCGGCGCCGGCCCTATTGGACTGATGCATCTGCAGGTCGCCAAGTTGCATGGGGCGCGCGTCATGGTTGCGGACCTCCTGCCGGAACGCCTTGCGCTGGCGCAAAAGTTGGGAGCGGACGCGGCCTTCGACAACCGCAGCGGGGACCTGCCGCGCTCCGTAAAGGAATGGACGAACGGCGAGGGGGTCGACGCCGCCGTCGTTACCGTCGCTTCATCGCCAACGGTCTTGCAAACAGCAGAGTGCCTATCCGATGGCGCCCGTCTGAACATCTTTGCCGGCATATATCCCAAGGCGCCGCTTGAGATCGACCCGAACCTCATCCACTACAAAGAGCTGGTCGTCACGGGCTCAGCGGATTCAACCCCCAACGACATGCATTGGGCGCTGCAACTCATCGAGTCCGGCCAAGTCAAGGTAGAAGAATTGATCTCGCACCTCCTGCCCCTGGAACGGCTCTCGGAAGGATTTGAAATCGTATCGAGGCAGCAGGGACTCAAAGTCATGGCCGAGATCGGAGGGGACATGATCTGATTGCCCACGTTTCGGCGTGGGCCGTCGGCGGCCGGAATTAGCGTTCGTGCCGGCGACCAGCGCGCTCTTGCCAAGTGTCGACGCGGCAATCGTATATTGGCCGGGCGACGGGGCCGGGTCAGGTCAAGCTTGAAGGGTGTCGAATGCCTTTCTCAGGACGACTGGGAATGGCATTTTTCGTTTCCGAGGACACGAGCAACTATCCATGAATTCGCAAGAACCACTCATCGCGGCAATAGACGCCGGAACTTCATCCCTCAAGGCCGTGCTATACAACCAGCAGGGAGCCGTGCTTGCGTCGGCGACGAAACGATACGCCTATCGGTCGGAGCAACCCGGCTGGGCCGAAGCCGATCCGCGAGATTGGTGGCTCGCTCTGGAATCGGCGCTGGGTGACTTGGGAAAAAGTCAGTCGCTCGCCCACTTGAACGCCATTGCCTTCACTGGTCAAATGCACACGGCTGTCCTCCTGGATGAACACGGCGAGCCTCTGGAGCCCGCTATTCTCTGGCTCGATAGACGAGCAGCCGCCGAAACAGCGGTGCTGGCTTCGACCTTAAGATTGCCCCCCTATCAGATCAACAGTACCTATACCCTGCCAAAACTGATGTGGTTGAAAGCCAATCGGCCGGACGTAACGGCGAAGATTCGGTCCATTCTCTGGGTAAAAGATTATTTGCGCTATCGACTTACCGGCGTGGTTTGTACGGACCTGACCGAGGCCGGCGGTGCGGCCTTGTGGGACTGGGACCGCAATTCCTGGGCGATCGACCGCTTGCGCCTGGCAGGGCTCGATCCATCGGTCTTGCCTCCGATTCGTCCAGCCGACGACGTCGTCGGGTCGCCCGAACCGCGGATTGCCGAAAAACTGGGCCTGAATAAAGACGCAAAGGTGATCGTGGGAATGGGAGACGTGGCTGCGCTGATCGGTGGCGCCCCGCCCAAGCCAGGACGCGTCGTATGCTCGTTGGGCAGTTCGTCGATGACTTTTGCCGCTCTCGGCGAAGATCAGCATCCCAGAGATACCCAGAGCCGACTCTATACTTATCCCTTCCTGCCTCCGTACAGACTGTTTGGCGGAGTCTCTTCGACCACAGGCGCAGCACTGGTATGGGCTTTTGGCTTGGTCAAGGACAGCGCCGGTGGATTGACGTTCGAAGATGCAATGAAAGAGGCTTTGGGCGTTCCGCCCGGCGCGGAGGGACTCTGTTTCATTCCCTATTTGGCCGGCGAGCGCAGCCCGTACTGGCGGGACGACATCCGAGCCGGGTTCTATGGATTTCAGTTATCGCACGAACGTCGGCATCTCGTGCGGGCGGTCATGGAGGGAACTGCTTTCAGCCTGCGGCACCTACTGGACATCTATGCAGAATGCGGCGTGCCGGCGCGGGAGCTCGCTCTGGCCGGCGGTGGGGTCAAGACCCCCGGTCTCTGCCAGATCATTGCCGACGTTTGCGGCATGGACGTTGCCGTTTATGCGGAAGCGGAAACGGTCACACGGGTGTTGTTCGCACTCTGTCGAAGCGCCCTCGACCGAACGAATTTCGCCGTAGCGTTAGCAGGCACCTTTCGCGAGCCGGAGAGGGTCCAATGCAACCAAACGCTCACCGCGCAGTATCAATCCACATACGAGACTTTTAGGCGCTTTAGCGATTTTGCCTTGAAGAACGCGACGCACGCGATTGATTGAAGCGCAAGGAGACTGTCTCATCATGATAGGAAAATCTCGTCGACTCGAACGATTGCTAATCGGCCCGAACAGACGCTGCTTGTTAATCCCGCTCGATCACGGACCGTGGCTGGGTCCCATCGCCGGGATCGATCGGCCCTGTGAGATCGTGTCCAAGGTCATCGCCGGCGGCGCGAACGCGCTGTTGGTGACGCCGGGCTTTCTCCAGAGTGTGGAAGCGATTGTCCCGCCGGAGGTCGGCATCGTTTTGCGCGTCAGCCTCAGCGCCGGATTGAGCTCCGAGGCGCTCCAAGAGGTCCCGTCGTTTACGGCCACGACCGCGGTGCGGGCGGATGCCGATGCCGTCGCCGTTTCCATTTTCTTTGGCCGCGGCGGCGAAGTTGCCATCATGCGCTGGCTGGGCCGGCTCATCGAAGAGTGCCACGGACTGGAAATCCCCGTCGTCGCAGAAATGATGCCTCCGTCCGACAAATCGTTCGAGGCAGAGAGCATCGCTCACGCCGCGCGAATTGGCATGGAACTGGGGGCCGATATCGTCAAGACGAATTACTGCGGCGAGCCAGCGGCTTTTCGTCAGGTGGTCGCGTCGATTGCTCCGCCCATCATCGTGGCCGGCGGTCCCAGTCAGGAAAGCGACAGCAGCACGCTTCGCGTGGCCAAAGAAGCCATTCAGGCCGGAGCGGCCGGGGTCGCATTCGGCCGGCGCGTCTGGCAAGCGGATAATCCCGAAGGCCTGGTTCGTCAGTTGAGAGAGATTGTCTTTTCGACGCCTCGAGCAGATTGAGACGCGGCCCGACGCAAACGAACCCGGTCGCCCAGGAGAGTTGAACAATGGAGCAATTCGAAGCTTTGAAAAAACGCCTGATCGAGGTGGTTGGCGCCTCGAATGTCGCCGACCGGTCCTTTATGCTCCGTGCCTACTCGCGGGACTTTGGGATCATGCCGCCGCATTCCCCGGATGTAGTGGTCAGACCCAGGACCACGCAGGAGATTTCGCAAATCGTCCAGATTGCGAATGAATTTCGGGTGCCGATCATTCCCCGGGGCGGCGGCTCGGCGCAAGAGGCGGGTTCGACGCCGTCCGAAAACGGGGGCATCACGCTCGAAACTTTGCGCATGAACGAGATTCTTGAAATCGACGAGAGCAATGGGACGGTGACGTGTGAAGCCGGCATCACTTATGTCACGCTGATGAGCGCGCTGGAAGAAAAAGGGTGGAAGATCGGGATCGCTCCTTCGGGGGCGATGGCGGGCACGCCCGGGGCGCACATCGCGCGGCCGGGCGTTGGCTGGGGAAACATCAAGTACGTCTCGTCGGGCGATCAGGTCCTCGGACTCAAAGTCGTCCTCCCGAGCGGTGACGTGGTGAGCACGGGAACTGCGGCGAACCCGAATTCCGACGTGTTCTTCCGTTACGGCTTGGGGCCCGACGCCACCGGCCTCTTCGTCGGCGCGGAGGGCGCGTTCGGACTCATCACCGAATGCACTCTGCGCATGTATCCGTTACCGAAGAAGATCTATCTCGAGCGGTACAAGACGACCGACCTCGCTGAAGCCATCCGCGTCTTCCGAGAACTGGCGCTGAATACTCTGGTAGTCTACGTCTCCGTGCCCGTGATCAAACCGGGCCAGCTCATCATCTTCGACGTCAACGTGGAGGGGGACGAGGGCGAGGTCACCGCCCGCGTTGACAAGATTCGCAAATTGATCCAGAGCCACCCGGGCATCGAGTACGTGGGTCCCGAGGGTCCGCAAAAATTCTGGAACAGCCGCTGGTTTCTGACGGGGGAGGAATTCAAGGAGGGCACCGCCGGGGCCGTCAACTATTTCCTTCCCTTCGACAAACTGGAAGCGGCGACCTATGCGATGAAACAAATCATGGATCGCCATGGGATTGGCAACTACGCGCAACAGATGTTCCCAGAACCCACCGGGTCGGAGCACGTCAGTTTAATGTTCCATCACCAGGCTGACGCGGAGGAGCACTCTAAGATTGTGGACGCCATGGGCGAGATGATGGACAAGGCATTGGAGATGGGAGGGGCGCCGTATTCCAAAGGGCGTCAGTGGGGACCCTACCTGCAAAAGCACCTGGGCGGCACCGGGTACTGGCGTTTGATGCAGACGATCAAGAAGGCGTTGGACCCCAACCACATCATGAATCCGGGAGTCGTCGGTCTCTAGCGCTCCTTAGCTTCTAACGACAGGAGAGTCATATGGCGAATACTCAGCCCAAGCCAGAAAGACTGGAGGGGATGTTCAAGTCTCTCTACGAATGCAGCCGTTGCGGCTTTTGCCGGGTGTGGAACTGGAAAGGGGTCCACTGGGTTTGTCCAACTTACCCCTACACTGAAGCGTTTGACACCCAATACGCCCGCGGCCGGATCAACATGGCGCAATCCTTCTTCGAAGGAACGGCCGAGATCGACCAGACTTTTCTCGACCACGCCGCCCAGTGCAGTCTGTGCGGGAGCTGCGCCACCCACTGTCCGGTAGGCATACCGTTGTTTGACCTTTGGCACGCCTTTCGCGCGGACCTGGTCGAAGCAGGCTATGTCCACCCCGCTCACCGGCGGGCAGCCGACAATGTTCTGAAATTCCACAATGTCTTTGGCCCGCGCGCGAGTCACAAGGACGCTGCAGCTCGAGACAAGCGCCAAGTGCAAGTGCTGTATTTTCCCGGCTGCCAGACCACGCGCAAGGTGCGCTCGATCGGGCAAGCGACCGTCGACCTGCTCTCCAAGCTCAGAGTGGACTATGCGATGCTTGACGAAGATGCCTGTTGCGGTTATCCACTCTACGACGTCGGACAAACGGCTGCCATGCGCCAGAACGCGTTGCGGACGGCTGAAAAAGTCAGAGAGTATGCGCCCGAGGTGGTCCTGACAACCTGCATCGGGTGCTACCGGGCGCTAAAGGTTGTGTATCCGAAGGAATTGGGCATCGACCTCGGCGTCGAGGTCAAACACATACACGAGTTTCTGCCCACGGTATTGCCAAAACGGCTCGAGTCAAACTCACGCGTCACCACATTTCACGATCCATGCATCATGGGCCGGCACATGGGTATCTACGAGGAACCGCGCACGCTGATCGGCTCCATTCCTGGCATCAAGTTGGTGGAGATGCAATCCCATCACGAACACGCCCTGTGCTGCGGCGGCGGGGGCGGAGTCCTGAGTGGGTTTGACGAGATTGCAGCACAGGTGGCCGTCGAACGGCTGCAGCAAGCGGCGGCCGTGGGCGCCGAGCAAGTGGTAACCTCCTGCCCCACTTGCGTGGTGAATCTAAAGCGGGTCGTCACGCGGGCGAGGCTCGACCTGCGGGTGCTCGATATCGCGGAATTGTTCGACGAGGCGGTCCATGGCGATTGAGGTCGATCTTCTGGTTTCCGGCGGTCTCGTCGTCACGATGAACCCGGCTCATCCCATCATCGAAGACGGCGCGGTTGCCATCGACGACGGAAAGATCGCGGCGATCGGTCCGACCGACGAGATCACGGC
>JAMCRS010000404.1:1982-3886 GCA_023380675.1 Chloroflexota bacterium | reverse complement strand
CCCTCGACCGGCAATTATGGCATCGGCGGCGCGTGGGTCGGCTGCCGCATGGGGTTCGACAGCATCGTCGTCTTGCCGGAAGGAATGAGCAAGGAACGCTTTAAGCAGATCGAATCCTACGGCGCGCGCATCATCAAGACGCCCGGCTCCGAGTCGAACGTCAAGGAGATCTACGACGAAACGCATCGCCTGCGCCAGGACCCCAAAGTGCGGATCCTCAACCAGTTCGAAGTGATGGGCAACTACCGCTTTCACTATCACGTTACCGGCAATACGATCGTCGAGCTCGCCGCGATCCTGCAAAAGCAGGGGGTCGGAAACGGCAAGGTGGCGGCGTACTGTTCCGCCATGGGGAGCGCCGGCACGATTGCCGCCGGCGATCGACTGAAGCAGGTCTGGCCCGACCACAAGATCGTCGGGCTCGAGCCGACCCAGTGCCCCACGCTCTACAACAACGGCTACGGCACGCACGATATCCAGGGGATCGGCGACAAGCCCGTGACCTGGATCCACAACGTGATGAACATGGATGCGATCATGTGCCTCGACGACATCGAGTGCAAAAAGGGTCTCCAGCTCCTGACCGAAGAAGCAGGCTGGAACACGATGACCAAACGGTTCGGGGTGCCGGCCGCATCGGTCAAGATGATGTCGACCCTCTTCGGCATTAGCGGCGTGTGCAACGTGCTGGGAGCCGTCAAGACGGCCAAGTTTTACGGGATGGGAGCGCAGGACACGATCGTCACGATCTGCACGGACAACATCGACCGGTATCGTTCCGTCATGGCGGACATGACGGCAACGTACGGCAAAATGGACGAGGCCGAAGCGACGGCGCGCGTGCACATTTTCAAGGACCAGGCGACCGATTGGATTCATGAAGGCACGACCGAAATGCGGCGCCAGTGGCACAATTTGAAATACTATACCTGGGTCGAGCAGCAGGGCAAGACGGTCGAGGAATTGAACGCTCAGCTCGAACCGTCTTGGTGGACGAAGCACCAGGACATGACCGGCGAAATCGACACGAAATTGAAGGCGGCCCGTAAATAGTCTGCAGCTATATCGCCGGAGATCGGCGACGACATCGTTCCCGATCTCCGGCCAGCCGATCGCGGCGCAGAACGAGGTGAGGCTCGAATGCTGATCACGAACGGAACGATCGTAACGCTGGGTGCGGATAACCGCGTGATCGAAAAGGGTGCGCTGCTCGTCGAGGGCGAGCGGATCGCCGAGATCGGGTCGACGCGCGCCCTGGAACAGAAATATCCGGGCGTCGAAAAGCTGGACGCGCGCGGCCGAATCGTCATGCCCGGCTGCATCGTCGCGCACACCCATTTTTACGGGGCGTTCGCGCGCGGCATGTCCCTCCCGCCCGGACCGCCGCCAAAGAATTTCGTCGAGATCCTTCAAAAGTTGTGGTGGCGTATCGATCGCGCCCTGACCCTCGAGGACTGTACGCTCTCGGCGCTCGTGTGCCTGGTGGACGCCGTGCGACACGGGACGACGACCCTGATCGATCACCACGCGAGTCCCAATGCCATCGACGGATCGCTCGACGCCGTGGCGGACGCGGTGCTCGAGTCCGGCCTGCGGGCGAGCTTGTGCTACGAGGTCACGGACCGCAACGGCGCGGCGGGAGCGCGGGCGGGCCGACGCGAGAACGTGCGTTTCATCCGCCAACTCAAAACCCAAAAGGCGGAGGTGCGGCAGCGACTCGCCGCCGCGTTCGGCGTGCACGCCTCGTTTACCGTTTCGGACCGGACGCTCGACCAATGCCTGGACGCGGCGAGCGGACTGGACACCGGTTTTCACATCCACGTCGCCGAAGACCGCGCGGACCAGGACGACGCGCTGGAGAAATTCAAGCTGCGGGTGGGGGAACGCCTTGAATCGCGCGGCCT
>JAMCRS010000404.1:0-1972 GCA_023380675.1 Chloroflexota bacterium | reverse complement strand
GAGATCGAGCTCCTCCGACGCACCCGGACGAATGTGGCACACAATCCGCGCTCGAACATGAACAACGCGGTCGGCGTTGCGGACGTCCTGGGAATGCTTCGTCGCGGCGTAAACGTCGGGATTGGAAACGACGGTTTTACCAACAACCAGTTCGCCGAGATGAAAACCGCCTATCTGCTGCACAAGTCGGCGCAACGCGATCCACGCGTCATGGGCGCCGACCAGGTCGTCCAAATGGCGTATGCGAACAATGCGACGATCGCCCAGGTCTTTTGGAAACGCCGGGTCGGCGAGCTGTCGGAAGGCGCGTTTGCGGATATCATCCTGCTCGACTATGCGCCGTTCACCCCTCTCACTTCAGGCAATCTCCCGTGGCATCTGGTCTTTGGGATCGACGGAACGCACGTCACGCACACGATGTGCGCGGGCCGCCTGCTGATGAAAGACCGCGTGCTGCTCACGCTGGACGAAGAGGCGATCGCGGCAAAAGCGAAACAGGCAGTCCGTCGCGTGTGGCAGCGCGTTCAGGAAATGCAGGACTAGGGATCCAATCGGTCTTTGCCAGGTGCGTATGTCGAGCGGCATCTCCTGAGGGCCGGTCGACACTGGCTCGCCGACAGCTTTGATTCGAGACATGCGCAATCACAGGGACGGCAATCCGTCCATCCACGCCCTCGCCGAAAGGCTCGAGTATCACGAGGACAGCTCGAATGCCGAGGGCGCCCAGCGCATTGGCGGAGAGGTGCTCGACCGCGGCGACGCGCTCTTGATCTCTTCCAAGCCGGACTTGGGGCCGGGCTTGAATTTCGTCAGCCGCATTCGCACGGACGACCGGCGGATCCAGGCGCTCGTCGATGACGCCTGCGCGTGGTTCGAGACGCGCCAGATCAGCCCCCATTTTCGCGTCAACCCGCTCACACGCCCGGCCGGGCTCGCGCTGTTACTCCGCGCGCGCGGCTTTACGATGACGGAGCAGGAGACGCAGATGGTCCTGGCCGGCCGCGACCGTGAGCCGGCCGCCGCTCCGGACGTAACGGTCACTCAGATCGAGCTGAAGGACGTCGATTGGTGGGCCAAGATCCAGCATCGGGCTTTTGGAATGGGAGTCCCGTCCGAGACTGCGATCAACCTGGCCCGGGCTACGTTCGATTTCGGCGGTTTTCGCCCGTACGTCGCTCGGATCGAAGGAACACCGGTCGGGGCGGCGACGCTGATCACGTGGCAGGGCGTATGTGGGATCTACGGCGTGGCGACCCTGCCGGAAGCGCGCCATCGAGGCGTCGGCACGGCGCTCGTTCGAC
Organism: Chloroflexota bacterium; assembly: GCA_023380675.1. The sequence continues at coordinate 671 of JAMCRS010000404.1, read as the reverse complement.
GTATGATTGCCGACGCACGCGTGCGCGGAGATTCGCCGATCTGCCTGCAAGCGGAGACGGGCGCCGATACCCAGCGCTGGTACGAACGACTCGGCTTTCGGGTCGTATACGACCGGACCGGTTGGACCAGGAATTCTCACCACGAATAGGAAGCTCATGGCTGATCAGTCAGAAAGTGGAATCTCGACGAGTATCCCGTTGGCGATCATCGGCGGCACGGGCAAGGAAGGGAACGCTTTAGCCTTTCGATTCGCGCGGGCGGGGGTGCATGTGGCCATCGGCTCGCGCGATCCGGCGCGGGCGCAAGCCGCGGCCGCCCAATTGAACGAGCGGATCGGGCCCGACGCCGTCGAAGGGTACTCCAACCGCGACGCGGCGTCGCGATCGCAGGTGGTCCTGCTGGCCGTGCCCTACGACGGCATGGCCCCGATCCTCGAGGACCTGCGGAACGCCGTCCGCGGCAAGATCGTCGTCAACATTGCCTCGTCGCTCGACCCCGAGCGCAAGAGCCGCGCCAAGCCGCCGGCGGCCGGTTCGGTGACTGCCGAGGTGCAGCAGTTTTTTGGCGATTCCTGCCGCGTGGTGGCCGCATTCCAGAACATTTCGCCCGAACGGCTCGAGTCGGTGGACGAAAGGATCGACTCTGACGTGTTGGTTTGCGGCGGCGACAA
>JAMCRS010000403.1 GCA_023380675.1 Chloroflexota bacterium | reverse complement strand
GGGCCGGGGATGACCCAGAACCACGCCCACAGATTGACTTTTCTCATCGCAGCCACCTCGCCGACCTCGCTTGAAGCACCGAGTACGCGGCAATACATACGGCCATGATGACGATCATGCCGAACGCGAGGGCGTAGCCGAGATTCGGGTTGTACAGCACGTTGCCGCTGATCTGCGCTCCGATCAGGACCGTGACGATGTTCAGATTGTTGCCGGTCAGCGCATAGGCCGTCGCGTAAGCGCCGAACGAGTTGCCGAACAAGAGGAGCAGGGAGCCGAGGAGCGAGGGCATGAGAATGGGTAACGCCACGTGCCACCAATATTGCAGAGAACTCGCCCCCAGATTCTCAGACGCTTCCCGCCACTCCCGTTTGAGACCGTCGATGGCGGGTGCCATGATCAAGACCATCAACGGGAATTGAAAGTACATGTAGGTGAGCGCCAACCCCCAAAAGTTGTAGAGGTTAAAGCCCAGGTCGTAGATATTGATCCCTAGCTTGTCGGCGAGAAAGGCCGTGAGAAAACCAGTATGTCCCATCGTCGCGATGAATGCAAAGGCAAGCGGGACGCCGGCAAAGTTCGAAGCGACGCCAGAGAACGTCGTCAGTGCGGTGCGTACCCAGCGAGGCAGATGTCCGAGGATGGCGGCGTAGGCGAGCAGAAAGCCGAAGATCGCTCCGCCGATCGCGGTGACGGCGCTGATCTGAATGCTGAGTGAATAGGCGTTGACGATGCTCGGGGCGAAAAGACCTTGGATGTTCTGCAGCGTGAACGCGCCGCCCTTGTCTTGAAAGCTCCCGACGATCAGGGAGCTGGCGGGCCACAACAGAAAGAGAATCGCAAAGAGGAGAAAAGGTACGATACCTAGCCAGTCGAGCATCCCGCTCAGTACGGACGAGCGCCCGATAGACGTGACCCGTTTATCGACTTGCGCTGCTTGTGCCATGTTCGTACTGCCTCCAGAGCTTGGTCATCCCCTCCCCCGCGCGGGGGAGGGGATGAGATGATCTTATTGTGACTTTTGCACGTTCGCGCCGACTACGCTGTCCCAGTTCTTGGTGATGGTGTCTTTGTAAGCGGCTTGCTGGTCCAGGGTCGGGAAAACGGCTTTGGCGTAGTTATCGGCCGGTGGCAATTTCGCCATCAGGTCAGCCGGCAGCTTGTTCGCCTGCGCCATTGCGTTGAAGCGGATGGGGTGGCAGTAGCCTTTGAGCCAGGTATTCTGCCCTTCGTCCGAGTACAGGTACTCCATCCACAACTTGGCGGCGTTCGGGTGAGGCGCGTAAGCGCTGATCGCCTGGATGTAGATTCCAGCGACCACACCGCTCTTGGGGACGATGGTGTCGATCTTGGGATTGCCCTTGAGCGTGTCGTTGTCCGCCAGCGACAAATAGTCCCACTGGATGTTGATGGGAGTCTCGCCCTTGGCGACGGTGCCGACGATCCCGACGACGGGAACGAAATTCCCCGCCTTGTTCAACTGCGAGAAGAATTGAAGCCCTGCATCGCCAGCCTTGGCGATGTCTCCACCGTCGGCGGCCAAGCCGGCGGCGAATACGCCCTGGATGGCCTGGGCGGCCTGCCGGGGATCGCCGGATAGCGCGACGCTGTTCTTGTATTCTGGCTTGAGCAAGTCAGACCAATCCTGCGGCGGATTCTTGATGACGTCCGAGTTTACTTCGAACGCCATGACGCCGTAGTAGTCGCCGTACCAATAGCCGTTGGGGTCCTTCGCCGAGTCCGGAATCTCATTCCACGTGGCTACTTTGTATGGCGTGACCAGTTTGTCCTGAACGATTTGCGGTCCAAAGCCCAAACCGACGTCGATCACGTCCGGTGCCTGCGGTCCCTTATTGTCTTTGTTGGCTGTGATAGCCTCGATCTCTTGTCCGGACGAACCGTTTGGATTGAGGTCGTTGATCTTGATCCCGTACTTGGCGATAAACTGCGCTTTCATGTCGCCATAGTCGCACCACGTATCTGGCAGCGCGATGACGGTCAATTCACCTTCCTGCTTGGCCGCGGCCACCAGGGCGTCCATGCTCGCGCTCGCTCCGGTCGGAGCCGGCGCAGACGTAGGCGCCGCGGCGGTCGTGGGCGCGGGTGCGGACGTGGGCGCCGGCGCAGTCGTCGGTGCGGGTGCGGTCGTGGGTGCGGGCGCGGTCGTGGGCGCAGGTGCGGTCGTGGGCGGCGCAGCCGTTGGTACCGGCGTCGGCGCGGGCGCGCATGCAGCCGCGAATACCACGAGTGCCAATACCACGCTCAGCAGTATGACGCGATTTGGAACGTGAGACATGCTTCTCCTCCTGGTAATGATTCGTGCGGATTCTGGTCTCGTAAATTGCGATCGCTCGTCACGGTCAGACGATATCACCTCCTTCCTCGACAAGAATGCGAAAAGGCAGATCGATTGGGGAATCGCCTGCCTTTGTGCGGAGCCTTAATGATATGGGACGCGCGGAAAATGGGGGCGCGGGTATCGCGTGCACGCCAGCAGACGAGCGCTGGCTCGAACGTCGCGCAAGCAGCCGAGATCGCGGCCGTCCTTCGTCGTGTCCCCCATGTCAGCTGCATATGCAATAATGGTTCGAATATGGAGCCTCGATCCTGCGCTCGCCGGCGGGTAGC
>JAMCRS010000402.1 GCA_023380675.1 Chloroflexota bacterium | reverse complement strand
ATGGTCTTTTGATAGATCGGCACTTGCTCGGGCAGCGCTTCCACACCCAGGTCGCCGCGTGCCACCATGACGCCGTCGCTCACCGCCAGGATCGCGTCGATCGCCTCGATCGCTTCGAGCTTTTCGATCTTGGCGATCACGGGGATCATGGCCCCGCGCGCGGCAAGGAGGTGCTTGAGCTCCTTGACGTCGTCCGGGCTGCGCACGAACGAAAGCGCGACATAGTCCACGTCGTGCTCGACGGCGAAGGCGAGATCCGCATGATCCTTGTCCGTCAGCGCCGAGATTTTGAGGGGGACGCCGGGAAGATTGACACCCTTGTGCGGCTTGAGCACGCCGCCGTTGACGACGCGCGTGATGACGTCGGCGCCGTCGGCGGACTCGACCTGCAGCTCGATCAGGCCGTCGTCCAGCAAGATGCGCTGGCCGCGCGCGGCCGAGGTGGCGAGATCGGCAAAGTCGACGCTGACCGCGTGGGCATCCCCTTCGACCGCACGCGTGGTCAGCGTGAGTGCCGAGCCGGCCGTGAGCATAACCGACCCGCCGGCAATCTCCCCCACGCGAATCTTGGGGCCTTGCAGATCGCCGAGGATCGCGACGACCGCGCTCTCCTCGTCCGCGAGCCTGCGCACACGCTCGATCTGCCCGGCGTGCGTGGCGTGATCCCCGTGCGAGAAATTGAGCCGGGCGACGTCCATGCCGGCGCGGATCATCGCGCGCAGCACCTCGTCCGAGTCTGACGCCGGCCCGAGCGTGCAAACGATTCGGCTGCGCTGTCTCATCACGGGGCCTTGGTCACCCAGACGAAGCTCGCGACTTCCCGGCTCATCGACAGGGTGCGCGAGCCGGCCTGCAGGGTGAGCGGTCCCTGAAGCGGCGCGATCTCGATCAGCGTGATCTCGGCACCCGGGGTCACGTGGCTCTGTCCCAAATAGTCCAAAAGCTCGGCGACGTTCTCGGCGTATTCCGAGATCCTGACGACGCGCAGGCGTTCCCCCTTCACGGCCGTGCTCAACTGAAATACCCGCCCGCCGGCCGCCGGAGAGCCGCGCAAGTTGCCGGGAATGGGGTTGCCGTGCGGGCAAGTCTGGGGATAGCCCAGGTGCTTGTTCAGGAGTTCCGCCACCTCATCGGACATGGCGTGTTCCAGCCGATGCGCTTCGGCGTCGGACCTCGCCCAATCCAGGCCGAGCACATCGGTCAGCCAGCGCTCGACGATCCGGTGGCGATGCTGGAGGCGCTCCGCGATGGACTGCCCCTTGGGCGTCATCAGGATTTCCTTGCGGTCGTCCAGCTTGACCAGACCCTCGCGCAGCATGCGCTTGAGCGTGGTCGTCACGGTCGGACGCGAAACGTGCAAGGATTCGGCCAATCGCGCGCCGATCACCGGCTGCTCTTCAGCCGTCATCATGTAGATGATCTCAAGGTACGCTTCGACGGTGGGTGTCGGCATGCTAGCCCCCAACTGAAACGAGCGTGACGAAACCGGTCGTGAGTAGCGGAAACCGCCGTTGCCATAGCCGGACGGCGTGCGGCGGCCGCGTTGCGATCAGACCTGGTCCGCCAGGATGATGGCTTCGGCCACCTCGCGCATGGATTTGCGCGAAGTGCGCGCCTGGTGCTGGATGCGCGTGAACGCGTCTTGCTCTTCGATGCGGTGCCGCTTCATCAATATGCCTTTCGCGCGCTCGACCAGCTTACGCGTCTCGAGCGCCTCTTTGAGGCCGCCGATCTCGTCGTAGAGGACCGCCTTCTCCAATTCGCCGGCGGCGACATCGGCAATGATGGAGAGGAGCTCGGTTTCGTCGGCCGAGTACTCACGTCCTTCGCGCGTCTGCACGGTGATTGCGCCGATGACGTGGCCTCGCGAAACAAGCGGAACCGCCAAAAGCGATTGAAAGGTCGACTCTTTGGTCTCCGGCAGGTACTTGAACCGCGCGTCGCGCGAGGCGTGACTGGCCGCGACGGACTTGGCCGCTTTGGCGGCATGGCCGGTCAGTCCTTCCCCGAGCTTGAGCCGTGCGTGCCCCACCGCTTCGGCGGCGAGACCGGTCGTCGCCTTGAGCACGAGGTATTCGTTTTGCTCGTCGATCAGGTAGATCGAGCAGGAATCGACGTCCATCACACGCGCGGTCTTGCGCGTGATCAAGGCGAGGATCTGATCGAGCGTCCACGCGGCGCTGATCGCACGCGTGATCTCGCGCAGCGCGGAGAGTTGTGCCTGGAGTTTCCGCGCGAGCACATCGGCAGGGGTCATTGTACTGGATTATAGAGGAGCGGCCGACTTACGTCAAGGCGGCGATTACCCACACGTAGGGGCGATCCCTTGTGGTCGCCCACAATTGGGCAGGCACAAGGCGCTGCCCCTACGCGATGTGCACAATCACCGGACGTCAAGGCGGTGATTTGTCGTCGCGCGAGGTCGCCCACAATTGGGCAGGCACAAGGCGCTGCCCCTACGCGATGTGCACAATCACCGGACGTCAAGGCGGTGATTTGTCGTCGCGCGAGATTGTGGTATAATTCTGCCTCACAACTGAGGAGTGGGTAATGCCGAGAAGATCAAAACCCAAGTCGGAAAAACGAACCTGGAGGTGGTGGGCATCGATGGCGCTGAACGGCGCGGTTGCGGTCAGTATGGTCCTGGGCACCGTATTCTTGTTCACCGGCGCCCCCGTAACCTCGTCTGCGCCGACCCTCCTTCCTCCCACCGCAGATGCGAACGCCACGTTGACGCCGATCGTTCAGCCGACCGCCGTGACAACTCCGGTGCCGCCGACGGCGACACCCGCGCCGGCAACGGCTACGCCAAAGGCGGACGCCGGCCGAGGCCCGGTTTCGCTCGCGTGGAATTGAAGCAGCCGAGCCTGCATTCACGCGCATTGCCTTGACCGGCCCGATCAAAACACAAGCCGAAGCGAAATCGCTTCGGCTTGTGTTTTTTTATCTGCGCCTACGCGCTCTTGACCTTGATCACCTTGGGCTTGATCTCTTCTGCCTTGGGGATCGTCAAAGTGAGCAGGCCGTTCTTGAACGACGCTTCCGCTTTGTCCGCCTGGATCGGGATGGCGAGCTCGATCGAGCGGACGAACGGCCCGTAACGCTGCTCTTGGAGCAGATAGGTCGCTTCGTCCTTGGGAGGCATGTTCTCGCCGCGAATCGTGACGGTGCCTCCCTCGACCGTGACCTCCACTTCATCCGGGCTCAGGCCAGGGACCGCGGCCCGAATGACGACGGCGTCTTTGGTCGTATAGACGTCAAGCGGAAGATACGCGCCCGAGGTGCCGTCGAGCACCCTTCCCGGCCTGACGAACGACTCTTCAAACAAACGGTCCATCGCCTGACGCAGGGTCATAAAGTCTTTCATGGGTTCCCATCGTGAGATGCTCATACTCAACTCCATTTTGGATTACGTTGGGCTAGAGCCGCGTGGACCGCTCCGCCGTGAGGTTGAACCTCGGCGGAGCGACGCGCGTCCGCTTAGCTGGCTTTAACTTTGATGGTCTTTGGCCTGACTTGGTCTGCCTTTGGAATCTTGAGGGTCAAGACCCCGTTCTCAAAGGTCGCATCCGCCTTGTCCGCCTCTAGTCCAGCCGGCAGCGTAACCGACCGAGTAAACGAACCTTGCCGGCTCTCCTTACGGAGATAACTGGCTTCCTTGACCTCGTTCTCTTCCTTGGTCTCGCCCGAGATCGTCAGCGTGTTCCCCGTGATCGTCACCTGTACCTGGTCCGGCGATACGCCCGGAAGCGCGGCTTTGACGACGCCATTGCCACTGGTCTCGTACATATCGAGAGCCAGGTTGGCCGCGACCGTTGGAGCAATCCATCCCAAATGCGGCTGGACGAACGAATCCTCAAACAGTCGGTCCATCGCGTCCCGCAAGGAGACAAGATCTCCAAAGGGCTGCCATCGAATCAAAGTGCTCATATCTTACCTCCCATCTCCACTCAATTGTTTTCGGTCGTGATTATAAACCAAGATTTTCAGATTGTCAATAGGCTTGATAATGACATTATCAACTTTAACGTTGTTATAATATCACCTATATTGACACATCGTGTGTTGGGCGGTATAATCGTCACCAGCTTGATGACGTGGTCTGAGAGGATCAATGGATTATAAGGACTATTACAAGGTTCTCGGCGTAGCCAAGAACGCGACCGAGAAGGAAATCAAACAAGCGTATCGGCGGCTGGCTCGCAAGTATCATCCCGACGTCAATCCGAACGACAAGGCAGCGCACGAAAAATTCAAGGAGATCAACGAGGCCAACGACGTCTTGTCCAGTCCGGAAAAAAGGCGCAAGTACGATACGCTGGGCGCGAACTGGCAGCAGTACGAGCAGTACCAACGCGCCGGCGGTCAGGGACCGTTCCAATGGGGCGGACCGGGTGTGCATTACCGGTCCGTAAACCCAGACGATTTTGACAGCATCTTTGGCGGAATGGGGAATGGGGACCTGGGAGGCGTTTCGGATTTCTTCAGGACTTTCTTCGGCGGATGCA
>JAMCRS010000401.1 GCA_023380675.1 Chloroflexota bacterium | reverse complement strand
GGGAATTGCACACGGTCGCCTACGCCGGTCTCGACAGCCAGCCGCCGCCAGGCCGGCTCCAAGGGACCGCTGCCGACGACGAGGGCGCACGCTGAATCCAACTGCCGCATCGCCCGGATCAAGACGTCGATCCCCTTATAGTGCCTGAGCTTGCCGACCGCGAGAATGAGGGTTCGCTCCCGCCGCTCCGAGCGGATCGCCTCGGCGCGCTCCTCAGCCGCCGGGCTTGGATCGAAGCGAGACAGGTCGACGCCAAAATGGATCACGGAGCACTTGGCAGCAAACGGACGTAAAAAGCGCGACGTCTGTATGTATTGGGGATTTGATACGGCGATCCGCTCGGCCTTGCGAAGCACGCGCCAGAGGAGCGGACGATAGAAGAAGCCAAGCACTCTCTGCCGAACGATATCGCTGTGATAAGTCAAAACAAAATGGCGACCGCGGCCGAACAGCATCTGGCCGATCTCGGCCGGCGGATACGGGAAATGGAGATGCGTTACGTCGGTATCCCGGCTGAGGCGCGCCAAGCTGCGAAAAAACGCGGGGCTGATCGGGGCAGAGGAAACGTTCGCGAGTCTGCCCGTCTTGGTCACCGGCACGCCGTCGATCGTTTCGCACACCGTGTGCGGAGTAGTGTTGGTTACGAGTACGCGCGCGTCGATCCCGCGCTCCCGGAGGCCCTCGGCCAACAACTGGACGTGATGTTCAATGCCACCCACGACCGGAAAGTAGTCCTTGTAGACGAGCAGCACATGCATGGTCCACCCTCACAGGCGATCGACGACGGATGCGTAGACGCGGAGCGTTTCGCGTGCGGCGCGCTCCCACGAGAACTGTGCGGCGCGGTCGCGCGAGCGCGCGGCAAGTTGATCGCGCAGGGCACGGGCCGCGAGCGCCCGCTGGAGCGCGGCGGCAATCTCTTCGACCCGCGTCGGGTCGAATAGCAGGGCGGCATCGCCGACCACCTCCGGCAGCGACGCGGCGTTCGAACAGACGACCGGGACGCCGCACGCCATCGCTTCGAGCGCCGGCAAACCGAACCCTTCGTAGAGCGACGGCATGACGAAGAGCAAAGCGCCGGCATACAGCGCCGGCAGGTCCGCGTCGGCGACCTCGTGCAGGAATGTGACGCCGGCAGAACCGGCCTGGTTCTCGAGCGGGTAACGCGTGTCCCAGGGCCCGGCAATAACCAAGCGCGCCGGGGAATCGACCTGCCGCCACGCGTCGAGCAGGGCGGAGAGGTTTTTGTGCGGCTTGTTTATGCCGACGCTCAAGACGTACTCCGGCGGCAGGGTGTACTTGGCGCGCGCCCGCTCAATCTCCGCCGCGGGCTGCGGGACAAACCGCGCGTCGGCGGCGAGCGGCACGACGTCGACCTTGTTCAGCGGCACGCCCAGGATAGAGACGAGGTCCTGCCGGGTCGAGACGGACGGAGCGAGCACGCGGACAGCGGATCGCTATTTGATTTTACGATATAGATGGGGTAATATACGCCCATGCCCACACGGCTTGAAGCATTGTGCGATAAAATTTTGGAGGCGGGCTGGTTAGCGGCGCTGATCGTTGTGCCGCTTTTCTTTGACATTTACACCAGCCGCGTTTTTGAGCCTGACAAGCTCAGTCTTCTTCGCTCACTGGCCGTGCTCATGTGCGGCGTGTGGATCGTCCGGCAGATCGAAGTCAACGCGCGCAAGAGTCTGCACGGCGCTGACGATACCCCCCGCCCGGCGCCGTCGGAAATCTTGCGCTCGGCGCAGCGCGACAATCCTCTCCTGCTCCCGACGCTCCTCATCGTCGTCGTCTACCTCATCTCCACGCTCTTCTCGGTTGCCGTCTTTGTGAGCATCTGGGGCTCCTACCAGCGTATGCAGGGAACGTACACCACGTTCTCCTACATCGTAATCTTTCTCGTCGCCGCCGGCTCGCTCCGCACGCGCGCGCAGTTCGATCGCGCCGTCAACACGATCCTGGCGACGGCTCTGCCCATCGCGCTCTACGGGATCATGCAGCATTTCAAGTTCGACCCGCTTCCCTGGGCCGGCGACGTCACCGTGCGCGTCGCGTCCAATATGGGCAATTCGATCTTCGTCGCGGCGTACCTCATCCTCGTCTTTCCTCTCGCGTTTGCGCGCTGGATGGAAGCGCTGATGGATTGGAGCGCGCCGGACGGTGCCTCCACGCCGCGCCGCTGGACCTGGGTCGGCTTGGCGCTCGTCGCCCTCGCGCTGTCGATCGGGCTGTGGCTGACGGACTTTGTTCTCGGCGCCGCATTTGCTGTCCTGGTCTTCCCTCTCGCCTATTTGTTTGCGCGCCTCGCCAAAGCGGACCCGCGCGGCAGCGTCTTCCTCGCGGCGTATACGAATATCCTGAGCGCGCTCTTCATGACGATCTTCTACTCGCAGAGTCGCGGCCCCTGGGTTGGGCTCGCCACCGGCCTGTTCGTATTTGCGATTCTTTACGCGTTGATCCGCGGAGCGCGCCGGGTCGTGCTTGCCGTTATGGGACTCGGATTGCTCGGGTTTCTGGTCGTCGCCGTGTTCAACCTTCCCAATTCTCCGCTCGAGCCGTTGAAATCTCTGCCCTACGTCGGCCGGCTCGGGACGATTTTCGATACCGCCGATCCAACCGGCCGGGTTCGCGAGCTCATCTGGCAGGGAGACATTCCGCTCATCCTGCCGCATTCGCCCCTCTGGGCCCCCGGCGCCGGCGACGATCTGTTCAACGCGATTCGTCCCCTCGTCGGCTACGGGCCCGAGACGATGTACGTCGCCTTCAACCGATTCTACCCGCCCGACCTGGCCCATTACGAGTCCCGCAATGCGTCGCCCGATCGCTCCCACAACGAGACGTTCGATTCGCTCGTGATTACCAGCCTGTTGGGGTTCGCCGCCTACCTCCTGCTATACATTTCTGTGGTCTACTTTGTGCTGAAATGGCTGGGGGCGATCGCGACCCGGGCGGAGCGGAATACGTTCGTCGCGCTGTGGTTCGCTTGCGGCCTCGTCTCCGCGCTCGCCTTTGGATTCCTGCGCGGCTGGAACTTTGTGGGGGTCGCACTGCCGGCTGGCATGGTCGTCGGCCTCTTGCTCTATCTCGTCTACGTCGCCTTGCGCCGCTACCGCCAGACCGACAACGCCGTCGACCCTCGCCGCGCGCTCTTGTTGGGAGCGCTGCTCGCCGCCGTAGTGGGGCACTTGATCGAGATCAATTTCGGTATCGCCATCGCGTCGACGCGGCTGTATTTCTGGTTCTACGCGGCGCTCATCGTCATCCTGGGCATGAATCGCTTGGTCGAGCCCGCGGCCGCGGCCGTGCCGGTCTCGGCTGCACCGCACGCGGAGCCTGAGGAACCCTCGCGGTCGAACGCCCGTCGGCGCCGGACTCGCCGTACCGCCGAACCGACGCGCCGGCCGGCTTCGGCCGACCGGGACCAGCCGGTCGCCGTCTTGGGCTGGACCGCGATCGTCGCGTTGATCATGGTGACCTTGGGCTTTGAGTTTTTCACCAATCAGTCCGGCACCGCCAGCGCACTGGACGCCTTGGGGAAATCGCTCTTTACAAAGGGCGGCGCGCCGTCCTACGGCGTCTTCTTCCTCCTCGCGATCACCTGGGGTCTCGCGGCCGTTCTTGGGCTGAGCTCCCTGCGTGGTCGGATCGCTTTTCCGGTCGGCCTGTTCGCGATCTTGACGGTGACGGCGCTGATGTGGTACGCCCTGCTGCACCTGCGCCTCCTCACTCAGCCGGGAGACCAGACCGACTCGCTCATCGCGCTGCTGGGACTCTACTTCGTATCCCTCTTTCTCCTCGTGGCGGCGATCGCGCTGGGAATGTGGTTCGATCAGGTGCCCGTGACCGTGTCGCAGTGGGCCCGCTCGCCCATCTCTTTCGCCGCCGCGGCGGTCCTGATCGTGATCGTCGCCGTCATGACGTATGCGACCAACTTCTCCGGGCTTGCCGCGGACGTGCTTTACAAGGTCGGTCAGAACTATGACAACGCCGGTGCGTGGGACAAGAGCATTGTGGTGTACCAGCGGGCGCTGAGTTATCAGCCGGCTCAGGACTATTATGCCCTGTTCCTGGGTCGCGCCTATCTCGAGTATGCGCGCTCGCAGACAGACGCGACCAAGCGTCTGGCCGCGCTCAACGCCAGCGAGCAAGTCCTCCTCCAGGCCCGGCAGATCAACCCCCTCAATACCGACCACTCGGCGAACCTCGCCCGCTTGCATCGCACCTGGGCGTCCCTCGTAACCGACAAGGCTCAGCAAGCCGCCGAGTACCAGAAATCGATCGACTATTACTTGGACGCGATCCGTCTGAGCCCGAATACGGTCTACTTGCGGGATGAGCTGGCGCAGGTGTACTTTCTCTCCGGGCAGTTAGACAAAGGCTACGCCCAGTTGCAGGAGTCGATCAAGCGGGACCAAAGGTACGCGCCGACCTATGCCTCCCTCGGTGACTATTACCGCAGCGAAGGGGACGCGGCCAAAGCGGCGGACAACTACCTGGCCGCGCTCGCGCTCGACCCGACCACGCTGACCAACCCGGACAACACGCTGCAGGACGGGCCCCTCTCCGTCTTCGAGCAGCCGGCGATCCAGGCGCGGGCGATCGCGTCGTACACCAACCTGATTGCGCAAGACCCGGGCTCCGCCGCGGCGCGCCTGAGCCTCTCCGAAATCTACCAGCGCGCCGGAAAACTCGACCTTGCGAAGAGTCAGCTTGAGGAAGCGTTCAAGCGATCGCCCAACGACTATCTCCTCGGCCTCGACCTCGTCAATTTCTTGTCCGAGAACGGCGAGATCGATGAAGCCGTGACCGTCATGCGTCAGGTGGTGGATCTGGCGAAGGCGGCGCAGAGCACGGACCTGACCCGCTTTCAGGACTTTAGCACCCAGCTGCAGAATCTTCAATCTCGGATCCAGGCGGCGGCCAAGTCGCCGGACGATCCGGAGGCGCAGCGCAATCTGGCCGCTCTCTGGAAGGCGCGCGGGCAGCCGCAATTCGCGCTGCCGGTATATCAGACCGTGGCCCGCCTCGCTCCCGGCGACTACGACGCGCAGAAGAACGTCGCCCTGCTCGCCCTGCAATTGAATCGCCCGGACGACGCGCAGTCCGCGATCGTCGCCGCCGCGCCGCTGGCGCCCGAGAACGAAAAAGCCATTTGGCAGAACTTGCAGGTGGCGCTCAACTCGCAAAAGGCGCAGCAGTACGATCAGGCGCTCAAGGCCGCCCAAGCCGCGCTCGCGCTCGCCGCCAGCGCGGACAAGCCGGCGCTGCAGGCGTACGTCACATTCCTCCAGGGCGCAAGCGCGAACAAGTGACCGAACTCTATGCCAACTCTATTGCTGATCTTTGCGACCGCCCTGGTTCTCGCGTTTGGAGGCACGCCGGTCGCGCGCCGGGTCGCCGTCCGTGTCGGGATCGTCGCCCGGCCGGGGGCGCATAGAGCGCACACCGGCACGATCCCGCTGTTGGGCGGTGTCGCCATCTACGGCGCGTTCCTGGTCGCGCTCGTCCTGTTCGCCGACCGTTTCTACGTGCCGCAGCTCATCAGTATCGTCGTCGGCGCGACCTGGGTCTCTATCCTCGGCGTCCTGGACGATCGCGTCGGATTGAGTGCCGGCATCAAGCTCGTCGGGCAGCTCCTCGGCGGCCTGATGCTGGTCACCACCGGCGTCACGGTCGGCCTGTCGGCGATTCCGGTCGTCGA
>JAMCRS010000400.1 GCA_023380675.1 Chloroflexota bacterium | reverse complement strand
CGGTCTCGACGTTCTGGCTCCCAACGGCGCACCCATCGGCAAATCGGTGAAATTGGGGCCGATCCCGGTCCTGCCGGCGGCCAAGCCGGCGACGTTCGCATCGCTGAACATCCAAAACACCATCAGCCAGCCGATCGGACCGTTCACCCTGTTGGGATACCAACTGGGGCGCACCAACGCGAGCGCCGGCGAGTCGATTCCGCTTTCGCTGTTCTGGCGAGCCGACACGGCGCCCGGCCGGGACTATGCCCTCCAGATCCAGTTCGGCGATGTCCTCTCCGATCCCATTCCGCTCGCGAACGCCCAGTTTCCGACCTCGCAGTGGCGGGCGGGCGAAATCGTCCGCGCCCAATACTCGATAGCGATTCCCGCCAGCGCCAAAGCCGGGACGACGACGCTCCGGGTCGTGTTGAGCGACGGAACGGCGCTCGACCTGGCACCCTTTACGGTCGAAAAGACCGACCGGATATTCGTCAAGCCGAACGACCAGTTCGCGCAAAACGCCAATTTCAACAACCTGCTCTCCCTTGTCGGCTACAACCTTTCGGCGACGACGGCAAAGGCGGGGGATACTCTTAAAGTGACCCTGGACTGGCAGGCTCGCAGTAAGATGGACAAGGGGTATACCGTCTTCGTGCACCTGCTCGACAAGGACAGCAAGGTGGTCGCTCAAAAGGACGCTCAACCGGTCAATGGCGCCCGCCCCACCACCGGCTGGGTCTCGAACGAGTACATCCCCGACACCTACGAGTTGCCGATCAAGCCGGACACGGCGCCCGGCAGCTACCAGATCGAGCTCGGCTGGTACGACGCCAAGGATCCTTCGTTCGCGCGCCTCCAGGTGCTGGACGACACCGGCGCTCCGGCCGGCGATCACGTCATCTTGAGCACGCCGGTCGTCATCCAATAGTGAAACCGAGTATTTCCGTCTTCTTTCCCTGCTACAACGACGCCGGAACCATCGGCGCCATGGTCATTCGCGCGATCCAGACCCTGCGCGAGGTCTCGGACGACTTCGAGGTCTTTATCATCAACGACGGGTCGACCGACGATTCGCTCCGCGTTCTGGAAGAGCTCTCGCGCCTGTATCCGCACGAGCTGTGCTTCGAGAACCGCAGCCAGCCGAGCGGCTACGGCGGAGTCCTTCGCGCCGGATTCGAAAAGGCGACCAAGGACTGGATCTTTTACACCGACGGCGACGCGCAATACGACGCGCGCGAGCTCAAGCTCCTGGTCGAACGGGTCGCCGACGACGTCGACGTGGTGCAGGGTTGGAAGATCAAACGGCGCGATCCGTTCCACCGCATCGTGATAGGAGTCCTCTACCAGTACTTTGTCAAGGCCCTGTTCGGCTTGAAGATCAAGGACGTCGACTGCGATTTTCGGCTGATGCGCCGCGAGATCTTCGACGTGGTGCAGCTCGAGTCGGTCACGGGAACGATCACGTTCGAGATGGTGAAAAAGATCCAGGACGCCGGCTATCGACTCGTCGAGGTGCCGGTCCACCACTACTACCGCCAGTACGGCGAATCGCAGTTCTTCAACTTGGCACGCGTCGGTGCCACGTTGCTCAGAATGATCGGCTGGTGGTGGCGCCTCGTCGTCAAACAGGAAGCAGTCCGCGAATACCGCCCCAAGCGGAACGCGCAAGTCGCCGGGCACAAGATGCCGGCCGCCGAACTCCCATGATGAACAAAACCAAAATCGCCAACGCCGACTGCCTGATCACCGGCGGCCTCGGCTTCATCGGCTCCAACCTTGCTCGCCGCCTCGTCGAGCTGGACGCGCGCGTGACGCTGGTGGATTCCCTGATCCCCGAGTACGGCGGCAATCTCTTCAACGTCGAGGGTATGCAAGACCGCGTGCGCGTGAACATCGCCGACGTGCGCGACGAATACTCGATGGACTATTTGGTCCAGGGGCGCGACTATATCTTCAACCTCGCCGGCCAGACGTCCCACCTCGACTCGATGAACAACCCGTATACAGACCTCGAGATCAATTGCCGCGCCCAGCTCTCCATCCTGGAAGCGTGCCGCAAGAAAAACCCCGGCGCCAAGATCCTCTACACCAGCACCCGCCAGATGTACGGCAAGCCGGACTATTTGCCGGTCGACGAGCGCCACCTCGTCCACCCGACCGACGTGAACGGGATCAATAAAATGGCGGGCGAGTGGTATCACATTGTCTACAACAACGTCTACGGCATCCACGCCGTGTCGCTGCGCATGACGAATACCTACGGACCGCGCATGCGCGTCAAGGACGCGCGCCAGACGTTTCTCGGCGTATGGATCAAGCGGTTGATCGACGGCGAGCCCATCGAGGTCTGGGGCGACGGCATGCAAATTCGCGACTTTAACTACGTGGACGACGCCGTCGACGCGATCCTGCTCGCGGCGACCACCGACGATGCGTACGGCCAGGTCTTTAACCTCGGCAGCGACGAAACGATCAACCTGCGCGATCTTGCCGCGCTGTGCGTTCAAGCGAACGGCGGAGGCGAATTCCAGGTCATCCCGTTCCCGCACGAACGGAAATCGATCGACATCGGCGACTATTACGGGGACTATCGCATGATTCGCGGCAAATTGGGTTGGCAGCCGCAGGTGAGCCTTCGCGAGGGACTCAAACGGTCGCTCGAGTTCTATCGCGCGAACAAAGAACACTATTGGTAAGACCGGCGCGGGCTAAAGGGTCCTGACAATGATTCCATTTATGGATCTCAAGACACAGTACGAAACCATCAAACCGGAGATCGACGAAGCGACCGGCCGCGTCCTGAAGAGCGGCTGGTACATCCTCGGAGCCGAAGTCGCCGCTTTTGAAAGAGAGTTCGCAGAGTATATCGGAGTGAGGCACGCCCTCGGCGTCGGCTCGGGCACGGAGGCAATCCACATCGCGCTCCTCGCCCTCGGCGTCGGTCCCGGGGACGAGGTCATTACGGTGCCGAATACCGCTGTCGCGACCGTGGCTGCGATCGAGATGACCGGCGCCCGCGCAGTGCTGTGCGACGTCTACCCCGACTCGATGCTGATGGACATCCAGTCGCTCGAGCGCGCCGTTACGCCGCGCACGCGCGCGATCATCCCGGTGCACCTGTTCGGCCAGAGCGCCGATCTCGATCCGATCCTGGACCTGGCGCGCGCCCGCGGTATTCAAGTGCTCGAAGACTGTGCACAGGCGCACGGCGCGACCTACCGCGGACGGCGCGCGGGCTCGATCGGCCCCATCGCCGCGTTCAGCTTCTATCCCACCAAGAATCTGGCCGCGTACGGCGACGGCGGCGCGATCGTGACCTCCGATACGCCGCTCGCCGAGCGCGTCAACCTCTTACGCCAGTACGGCTGGCGGGAGCGCTACTCGAGTGAGATCAAGGGCTTGAATTCGCGCCTGGACGAGATGCAGGCCGCGATCCTGCGGGTCAAACTGCGTCACCTGGACGCGTGGAACGCCGCGCGGCGGGAACGCGCCGCGCTCTACACCGAATTGCTTCGCACCGTCACCCGGCCACGTGAGATGGACTACGGCCAGGCGGTGTATCACCTCTACGTCGTGCAGTCGGCGCGTCGCGACGCGCTGACCGCTCATCTCAAAGCGGCGGGCATCGGCACGGCGATCCACTATCCCCGCGCGATCCATCGTCAGGCGGCGTACGGCAATCTCGGTTACGGAGTGCACAGCCTGCCTGAATCCGAGCGCCTCGCGGACCAGATTCTCTCCCTTCCCCTTTACCCGGAATTGCCTTTGGACGACGTGCGCACGGTCGCGCAGGCGATCAATGCGTTCCACGGCGGGGCCAGCTAGCGCTCGGGCGCGTCTCACGGACCTGGCAATGCCTTTTCCGCGAATTACGTGCTCTTTTTGGAGGTTCCCTTGTCAAGAGAAACTGTCATCGCTCTTCTGTGGCTGATACCGGCAATCGCGTGCAGCACGACCGGCGAATTGTTCTTAAAGCGCGGAATGAACGAGGTCGGTTCGTTCGATTTCGCATCGGTTGATCAGATTGTCCCCACCTTTTTTCGTATGGCTCAGAATCCCAGCATCTGGATCGGCTTTATCGGATTCATGGCGGGATCGATCTTTTGGCTGTCGGTGATTTCACGCGTCCCCCTGAGTCTGGCCTATCCCATGCTCGGCGTGAGCTACTTGATCGTCGCCGTCGAGTCCTGGTTCTTTCTCGGCGAGAGATATAGCCCGCTCTTGCTCGCCGGCGCGCTCGTCGTCGGCGTCGGCGTGGCGATGGTGGGTCTAAGCGGCACAACCAAATGAGCCCAGCGGTTCGGCCGGAGCCAGCCAAGACCGGGAGTCGCCCCTCTCCTGGCGCCCGGCTCGTCGCGCTCTTCAGTCCCCCGCCCCTCATCACCTACGCGACTGTTCTGGTCGCGTTCTTTTTGCGCGCCTACCGTCTCGGTGACAACAACGTATGGTGGGACGAAGGCTGGAGTGTCTGGCTGTCGCAAAAGGACCTGGCGTGGATTGCACTCCGCACCGCTTCGGACGAACACCCGCCGCTTCACTATTGGATGCTCCACGTGTGGAACGCGCTGGCCGGCACCCAAGCGTTCGCGGGGCGTTTTCTTTCCGTCGCCTTCGGTCTCCTAACCGTCGCGCTCTTGTATCGCATCGGCAAGCGAATCGGCGGTACCTGGGTCGGCGTGCTCGCGGCCCTGCTCCTCGCCGTCGCGCGCTTTCACATCTGGTGGTCGCAGGACATCAAGAACTATACGCCTTCGATTTTCTTCGCCTTCGCCGCTTTATGGTTCGGGCTCGACCTGTTAGCCGAGTCGAACTCATCGGACTCACGGGCAGCCGCGCCCAAGTCTCGGCTCGCACTCTACATTCTCTCTCCTACTACCCAGTCCATCTTCGCTTACGGGTTCTTCGCCGCGCTCGCAATGTGGACACACTATCTCGCCGCCCTGGTGCTCTTGTCGCTCAACGTATATGCCCTCGCCGTCGTCGTCCAAGAATCCGTTCGATTGCGCCGACTCTCGTCCGTGCTCTGGCCGTGGCTCGCCGCCAATGCGCTCGCGGCCGCGCTCTTCGCGCCCTGGCTCTACGTCTACCTCAGCAACGCCTCCGCCTGGACGGCTGCGCCCGCGTTCGATTCGGTTTTTTTTCTCAGGCTGGTCGCCACCGTCCTGCCGCTCGGCGTGACGACGAACATCGAGAACTATGCTGCCGTGACGATCGCACTCACCGCGCTCGCCGTTTTGGGGTCTCTGGCGGCGCTGCCCCGGCTCTCCCGGCGAATACCCCGCGCCGGCGCCGGGCGGATAGGGTTGTTCACGCTCGTCGTCGCGCTCCCGCCGGTCTTGATCTACGTTCTGTCGCTGACGCCCGTATCGTTCTTCGCGCCCAAGATCCAGCCCCGCTACCTCCTCATCCTGCTGCCGGCGGCCGTGCGTGCCACCTGCGG
>JAMCRS010000399.1:25008-26757 GCA_023380675.1 Chloroflexota bacterium | reverse complement strand
CCTTCCTTCGTACCATTTATGTGGGGTTACATAAAAAGTACGAATGGAAGGTCATTTTGGTTTCACTCTGTCAAGCGACTTTTGAGAAGCCGTGCAGGAAACGAAAAGGCAAACGAACACACTCGCGTCGCGCTTGACACTTGCACTGATACGCGTTACTATCGTTGCGAGAGAGCGATCGGCGCACGCCGCGGCCGATCCCGCGACCGCTTGGCAACCGGCGCGAACGTGCGCCAGCGCGCCTTAGGGCTGCGCGAAAATGAGGAGGTTGATACCCTGGAACCCGGCGATCTCGCTCGGACGATCATGGACATGATCTCGGACAAGAAAGGCGAAGACATCTTGATGCTGGACACACGTCCCGTGTCCTTCATCTCGGACTATTTTGTGATCGCCACCGCCGCCAGCGGGCGCCAGATCAAAGCCATCGCGGACGAAATTCAGAAAGAATTGAAGAAGGAGCGCATCCTTCCACTCGGCGTCGAAGGGACCCCGGACTCTGGCTGGGTCCTTCTCGATTACGGCGGCGTGATCGCCCACCTCTTCAGTCCGGGAATGCGGGACTATTACCGGCTGGAGCAATTGTGGGAACACGCTCCAGTCGTCGTGCGAATGCAGTGACGGGGCTCGAAAAAAGCAAAGACCGCTGGGCCGTCAGTACCCATCGGTCTTTCGTTTTGCTAGAGCCTGCGCCTATTCGTTGACCCAGCGGTCCGCCTCGCGGGTGTATGCGGTGACCCCCTCGGGGAACCAGAGCGCAATCTCGCTCGCGGCCGTCTCGGGCGCATCGGACGCGTGGATCAGGTTGCGCAGCCCCATCATCGCGTAGTCTCCCCGAATCGTGCCGGCCGCGGCTTCCCATGGCCGGGTCGCGCCGACCATCGCTCTCACCACGCCGATCGCTTCGTGGCCCTCAAGCACCATTGCCACCACCGGGCTCGCGGTAATGTAAGTAACCAGGCCGTCGTAAAAGAACTTGCCCTTGTGCACGGCGTAGTGTCGCTCGGCCAGGTCGCGGCTCACGGACACTATCTTCAAGCCGGTGATCTTCAAGCCGCGGTCCTCAAACCGTCCGAGGATCTTGCCGACCAAGCCGCGTTGCACGCCATCCGGCTTGACAATGACCAGCGTCTGCTGCAATCAAACCTCCCGGGAATAGAAGATTACGTTTCGATATACGGATGCGGACGACGGCCAACACGCTCAGGACGCGCTGTCCGATTCGCGCGACGTACGTTCGAGAACGAACTGATACCGGTTGAGCGCTTCGGCCAGCCGGTCGTCCCGGGAATACGCGTCGCCCAGGATCCGATGCGCTTCGAGCGGCGCGTTCTGGATTGGCCAGGCGCGCAGTCACGGCCTCCAGATCGGTGACCACTTCCTTTACCAGGCGCGGCGAGTGTTGCACGACGTAGTCGTACTCCGCCAGAGCCTCCGTCAACCTCCCGGCGTCGCGATGGGTGCGTGCGAGCATCAGGCGCGCGTAACCCTTGGGCTCGCGTTTGCGTTTGGCCTCCGGCTCGTCAGCCTTTTGAGCCACCGGCGCACCCGACGCGAGCTCCGGCATGCGTTCCGGCGCTGGCAGCGCCGGGGGCATCTCCGCTGAGATTGTTCCCGCACCCACGCTTGGGGAGGGCGGCGCCTCTTCGGTCGCATTCTCGACCGGCGCGGTTTGCTCCACCTGACCGCCCGGTGGTGGCAATGGTGCTTGAGGGCCACGAAGCGATCGGCGTGGTGAGAGCGATGGTC
>JAMCRS010000399.1:0-24998 GCA_023380675.1 Chloroflexota bacterium | reverse complement strand
CTGGTGCAGACGGCGCTTCTTCCTCGGACTCGGCTGTTGGCTCGGCATTCACGGTAGTCGGGACTGTATCCTGCGCGGTTTCCGGGTGGAGGTTCCGCAGCCAGTCGGGCAAGTCTTCGTCCTTCGATTGCTCTAGACGTTGCTGTGATGCGGGCGTGTCGCCAGGCGCTTCCAGCCACGTCGGCAGACCTGTCTCGGAAGCGCGGCTGTCTGACGCCGACGGCTCCGTCGCGGGCGGCGCTTTCGCCTGAAGATCCCGCAACCAATCAGGCAGATCATCGTCGTTCGACGTGTCGGAATCCAGGCGTTCAGTCTCTGTCATTGCAGCCGTCTCCTCTTTCCCATCGAGCCTCGATGCAACTATCTCAGAGTCGTCTCGCACTGCTTGTGCGTGGGCGTTCTCATCATTCTGCAAATCGTCGGAGGGCGCGGCGTCGCTCGAAACCGAGCCAGAAAGCTGGGGCATAAGCCAGGGCGGCAAATTGGTAGGTGGAAGTTGGGGCCTCACATCCCCGTCTTCGATTGCGGCCGCGGCGTCACTGTTCGCGGATCCGTTCGATTCGGACGATCGGACTGGCGCGGCCGGCTCAGCGGCGCCGGAGTCGGTCGAACCGAGTGGCTCCTTCACCCCTTGCTGCAAATCGCTCCCGAACAAGTCAGACGGGGTTTCGTCTGCGCTGGGCGCGCTGGCGAAGCCGGGAGCGTTCGGCTCGCCCGCGCCGTACGGTGGTACGTCGACTCGTACCACCGGCAGAGGCGAGCGTGATCCAAAAAGCTTTTGCGCGACCTTGTTGGTTGGGTCGAGCTCCTGCGCCCGATCGAGGTGCGACTTGAACTCGGAGACCCCGCTCTCTTTCCACACCGCTCCGAGTATGAGGTTGGCTTTGAGGCAGTAGGGAAGGGAAGTGAGCAGCGCCTGGGCGACTTCGGTCGCTTCGCGCGCCCTCCCCGCGCGCCACAGGATTTCGGCGAGCGCAACCCGCGCGTCAAAGCGCGTGGCAGATTGTTCGACGACGCCGCGCAGCTCCTGTATCGCTTGAGGGTAGAGCCCCTCCTGCGCGTAAAGCCGTGCGAGACCCGCCGGCGCCATCTTGAGACGCTGGCGCGGTTTCTTCGCCTCGGCGTAGAGCCGCAGGAGTTCCTTATGGATGTCCGGGTTGTTGAGCGCTATCTCGTACGCGCGCTCGAGATGCCAGACCGCCTCGTCGATCAACTGCTGCTGCTCGAAGACCGTCGCGAGACCGGCGTAGGCGATGATGCTTTCCGGATCGGCGCTCAAAACCCGGCGAAACATCTCCTTCGCGCCGTCGAGATCGCCCTTGTCGAGATAGGCTTCTCCGAGCTGGCGATAGGTCTCGACGTGCTTCGGATAATAGTGCAGGATGTGCGTGCAGATACCGATCGCCTCGTCGTTACGACCGCCGTGGATCAGCACGCGTATCTCTTCAGAGTACGATTCGAGCGTTACCAGGTTAGTCACTTTGCCTCACGCTGAAAAACATTATGCCCCAAAGCCGGGAATAAGTCAACCATTCGCGCCGCGGCCGGCGTCATTTCGAATCAAACCAGGCGATGCACCCCCCGCAGTTGGTCGACGTAGTCACGAATGTCCTCCTGCGCTCGGGGCGACGGGCCCAGGGAGTCAGCGGTCTCGGGGTCGCCCAAAAGCGCTCGAAAGGTCGCCGCCGCGCCTTCCGACTGAACGTTCAGGTCGTACCCGCCTTCGAGAGCGAACACAATTCGTCCGCCACACCACGTGCGCGCGATGTCGACGCACGTCCGCGCGAGCGACGCGTACCCGGCGATCGAAAGGTCTTCAGATGCAAGGGGGTCCCGCCAGTGCGCGTCAAAACCCACCGAAACCAAAACGATCTGCGGTGCAAATCGCTCGGCCAGCGGGACCAGGAGCTGATCGAAAACGCGCCGGTAGCCTTCGTCCCCGACGTGGGGCGGAAGCGGAACGTTGACCGTGAAGCCCGCCCCGTCTCCTTCGCCGATCTCGCTCCAATGTCCCGATCCAGGATAATGTGGATATTGATGGGTCGAAAAATAGAGCACCCGGGAGGTCTCGAAGAAAATATCCTGAGTGCCGTTTCCGTGATGAACGTCATAGTCGACGACGAGCACACGCTCGAGGTGGCGCGCGTCGAGCGCGTGCTGTGCGGCCACCGCGACGTTATTGAAGAGACAAAAGCCCATGGCCTGATCGCGAGTCGCGTGGTGTCCGGGCGGGCGGACGAGCGCGAACGCATTCGAGACCCGGCCGTCCATTACGGCGTCTAGCCCGCACACGAGTGCGCCCGCAGCAAGACTGGCCGCGTCAAGTGAACGTGAGTTCGCATACGTGTCCGGGTCGAAATGGCCGCCGCCGTGCGCAACCAATTGCTTGACGAGCTCGAGGTGTTCCGCGGTGTGCACGGCTCGCAGCTGCGCGTCGGTTGCCGGCTGAATGTCCAACGCCGCGAGGCGCGTCAACAGACCGGATTCCTGCAGCGTTCGCATGATCGCGCTGAGCCTCTTCGGCGACTCAGGATGGCCCTGCACTTCGTGTTCGAGAAAAACGGGCGAATAAAGGTATCCGGTGGGCATGACGCTCTCCTGGGCGGCTAGTCGTGCCGGTCGCCGGCTTGGACCCCAGCCGGGCCTGGCTTGGCAAAGCGCAGGCGCCACGCGACCCCGAAGGGATAGCCGATCATCTTGGCGACATCTCCGGTGACCCGGAGGACCGGCACCCACGCACTCGCTCGTAGCTTGTCGACGAACGAGAGTCCGCGTAGCATCAAAAACAAACGCCGGTACGGCGTGAAGAACATGAACGTCCCGGCGGCGAGCCAGAACAAAAGCGATACGACCGGTGCGGCGATCGTCAGAGCGATCAAGAGCGGCAGCGCGACGAAATAGGTGAGGTAACGGATCACGTGCCGCTTGAGCCACAGGTTCGCCTTCCCATCACCGCGCGCGTATAGGTAGTATTGATTGAAAAAGGCGCGCAACGTCGGGCGCGGGCGAAAGTGTGCGACCGCGCGCGGCGCGAATGCAAAGCCGTACCCGCGAGCGCGCAAGGCCAGGTCGAAGATCAGGTCTTCGCAATAATCCAGCCATTCCGGGTAGCCGCCGACAGATTCCCAAGCACTCTTACGGAATGCGACCGATCGACTGGAAGGAAGGAATCGTGCGGGCCGTACGTCTTGCAATGCCGGCAGTGTGGTCGCCGCCAATGCGGTTTCAAAGACGCCCATCGGGTCCGGGACGAAAAAACCAGCCACGACGTCGACTGCCGGCGATGACCGATTCCCGGGGAACTGGTCAACCCCTCCGTCAGCGAACGGGCGCATCAATTCTTCCAGCCAGCACGCGTCGAGCCGGACGCCGGCGTCGGTTGAGCAAATCACCTCGCCTGTCGCGGCTCGAATTGCCGCGTTCCGCCCGGCGGAGATGTTGGCCCCCGGGCAGTTGAGAATCTTGAGCGGGAGACGCGGCGCGCGCGCGCGGAGCACGTCGAGCGTCCCGTCGGTAGAGCCGCCGTCGACGACGACGATCTCATCCGGCTGGCGCGTCTGCGCGGCGATGGAATCGAGCAGCTGGGGCAGCGATTCAGATTCGTTCTTGACGGTGAGGATGAGCGACGTGCGCACGTCGACATTATATCACAAACGCCGGGCCAGATTCCACCAACGGACGCGCGGGCGAAATGGCACACGGGCTGGGCCTGCGACCGGCCGAATTCGTCGAGCCTCGCGCATCACCCGGCCCGGATTCGCCGGTCATTTGACAGCCGCGGCAAATCCGGCTATTATTGTTGCAACTGGTATCAATAAGGAGTTGTGTCAATCATGCATCATACTCAATTCATCGATCAATTGCGAGAGTGCGGTCATCGACTCACCCCACAGCGTGAGGTGATCTTGTCCGTTGTCTGCGACAGCAACGGCCACGTCACCGCCGACGAGATTCTCAAGCGCGTTCGTAAGCGTTATCCTTATATGGGCAAGTCCGCCGTTTACCGCACACTCGACCTGCTGGCGCAGCTCAATCTCGTCAACCCAACAGATTTCGGACAGGGTCGGGTCCAGTACGAGGTGCACCGGCATCCACACCACCATCACCTGATCTGCCGCAACTGCCACGCCATGGAGGAAGTGAACGAGCGGGTGTTTGCGCCGCTTGAAAAATCGCTTCGAACAGAATACGGATTTCGCGCCGACCTGGATCATTTTGCCATCTTCGGCCTTTGCCGCAAGTGCCAGAAAACATCCGCGCATCGAGAGGTCGAACGGGCGTGACCGGTGTTCCAGAGCGCGCGCTTACGATTAACGGAGGATTGTGTGCATATCCCGGACGGATACCTGAGCCCTGAGACGGCCGCCGTGATGTACGCCGCCAGCGTTCCATTTTGGTACACGGCGAGCCGAAGGGTCAACAAGGTACTGACAAGCAAAATGGTACCGCTTCTTTCCATTTTTGCGGCGTTCAGCTTCACGATCATGATGTTCAATGTGCCGGTGCCGGGTGGGACAACCGCCCATGCGGTCGGCGGCACACTGATGGCGATCGTGCTGGGGCCGTGGACGGCCGTGATCGGAATCTCGGTCGCGCTGGCAATTCAGGCCATTTTCTTCGGCGACGGAGGCCTCACGGCTTTCGGAGCGAATGCGTTCAACATGGCGATCATCCTACCGATGGTCGGGTACGCCTTTTACCGGTTGATCAGCGCACGGGCCGCCGTGAGCTCGCCCCGGCGCGTATGGGCGGCGGCAATCGGCTCTTATTTGGGGATCAGCGTCGCGGCTCTGTTCGTCGGCATCGAGCTGGGCATTCAACCGATTTTCTGGTCGCTGCCGAACGGCCAGGCCCTGTATTCGCCCTATACGCTGCAGCAGGCAGTGCCGGCGATGCTGCTGGCGCATTTGGCCGGCGCGTCACTCGTCGAAGCGTTGGTGACCGGAATGGGCGTGGCGTACCTGCAGCGCGCGCGGCCGGAGCTGCTCGGCGCGGTCGAGACGAAAGGACAGATTGCGGCGGCCGCAATCAAGACGCTCTCGCGACCTGAGGGCGAAACCCCCAAATGAATGCAGAGAGGCGCAAAACGTGTTCCTCGGAATAGATTGGACCCACGTCAATTGGATAGACGTCGCGTCCCTACTGGGATTGTCAACCGCGTTGACTGTCGTGGTTCTCGGCGCGATCCGGCTTCTCCCAATCGTCCCAACCGCCCGCAAGAAGCTGTTCTACTTGTTCGCCGTACTCATCATTTGGGCGCCGGTCGGACTGATCACGCCGGGGGTCGCGTATGGCGAATGGGTGCCCGAACAGGGATTCGACAAGCTGCCGGGCGCCGGCTATTTGCCGCAAGGCGTAGACCAGTTGAGCCGGCTGTGGAAGGCGCCGTTCCAGTTCTATCAGCTGCCCTGGGTGAGTCAAACGGCGCCGGTATCTCAACAAGCGCCGGGGTATATTGTTTCGGCTGCGCTCGGCGTTGGCATCGTCGTCGGCGTCACTTGGCTGCTTGGCAAGTGGCTGGCACGACGCGAAGGGTCCGATGCGAAGGTAAACGACTGAGATGACCCCGGCGACACCTCGTCAAACCAGAAAGCGGCGCAAGCCCGGTTTCGTCGAAAAGACGCTCGGCGAAATCACGCACAACATCGAGCAGACGGTCTTTACCGAGGAGAACGCGCGCCGCCCGGCGTTCCTGCAATCGTTCGACCCGCGCCTCAAGTTGGTCCTGTTCGGCGCGCTGCTCGTCACGATCGGGCTCGCCCATAATGTCGCGACGATCGTCTTCATCTACGCGTTCACCCTGGCGCTCGCGTTGCTTTCACACATCCCGTTCGAATTCTTCTTCAAACGCGTCTGGCTGGGAATCCCTTTCTTCGCCGGCATCGTCGTCCTCCCCTCCTTGTTTCTGATTCCGGGCGTGCCGTTGCTCGCGCTGCCCATCCCGGGAACCTCCTTCGTCGTCACCATCAGCGTTCAAGCGGTGATGGGCGCGATCATTTTCGTCGCGCGCGTGGGAGCGTCCGTATCGCTCGCGGTCTTGCTGGTCATCACCACGCCGTGGGCGGACTTGCTCAAGGCTCTCGCCGTGCTGCATGTGCCTGAAGTGTTCGTATTGATCTTGGGGATGACGTACCGCTACATCTTTCTGTTTTTGCGAACGCTCGACAACATGCTGCTCTCGCGCAAGAGCCGCACGGTCGGCGAAACGTCGGGGGGCGAGCAGCGACAATGGATCGTCGCCAGCATCGGCGTCATGCTCGGCAAGTCGTTCAAGATGAGCAACGACGTCTACCAGGCGATGCTGTCCCGAGGATTCAACGGGCGCGTCCGCACACTCGACGATTATCGGATGAAACCGCGCGATTGGGCGCTGGGGGCGCTGACGCTCGCGGTGATCGCGGCCGCGATGCTTTGGGATCGGAGAATACTAGGATGAATGCAACTGCGCATCGCCCGGACTTGAGCGCGGCAGCGCCGGTCGCCGTCACGCCGGCCTTTGAGCTCAAACGGGTCACCTATCGTTATTTGAATCGCTTCGACGCGATCGTCGACCTCGACCTGGTGGTGCAGCCGGGAGACCAGATCGCGATACTAGGCGCAAACGGCTCCGGAAAATCGACCCTCCTCAAGCTGCTGGATGGACTGTACAAGCCGAATCAGGGACGGATGTCGATTCTCGGCCAACCGGTGGAGAATGTCCTGAACGACCTGAACGACACATTCCAGTTCCATCGCCAGGTCGGACTGGTATTTCAAGACCCGGACGTGCAACTTTTTTCTCCGACCGTGTGGGACGAAGTGACGTTCGGCCCGCTGCAATTGGGGGTGAGCAGAGAAGAGGTGCGCGAGCGGGCGACCGAGGCGCTCGAATGGATGGAGATCGTCAAGCTAAAAGACCGTGCGCCCTTCGAGCTCTCCGGGGGCGAGAAGAAACGCGCGGCGATCGCGTCGGTGCTTTCGTTGCGCCCCGAGGTGCTCCTGCTCGACGAACCGACGGCCTCGCTCGACCCGCGCAGCAAATGGACCTTGGTAAACCTGATCGAGCGCCTAGCCCAAAGCGGCAAGACGGTCGTCACGGCCACCCACGAGCTGGACATCGTACCGATTATTGCCCGGCGCGTCATCGTGTTGGGAGAGGAACGACGCATCATCGGAGATGGACCGCCGGAGGAAATCCTCGGCGACAAGGAGTTACTGGTTCGCGCCAACTTGATTCACGAACATCTACACGCCCACGGTGAGGTCGCACACTCTCACCCGCACGCGCCATCGGACGATCACGCGCACGGGCACGCGCTCTGATCGACGCAGACTGAAAACGGCGAGCGCCACCTGCGGACTGCCGAAGCCGGTCTGCACAGCGCCCGCTTTTTTATCTCAAAGGAGGCTTTCAATGCACATCCCGGATGGTTATCTCAGTCCCGCCACAGCCGCAGTCATGTACGCCGCGTCGGCGCCGTTCTGGTATCGGGCAACGCAGAAAGTAAAATCGCTCGTCGCCGGGCGCGCGGTCCCGCTGATCGCGCTTTTCGCGGCATTCTCGTTCGTGGTCATGATGTTCAACGTGCCTCTGCCCGGTGGAACGACCGGACACGCGGTTGGCTCCGTGCTCGCCGCAATCGTTCTGGGACCCTGGGCCGCAGCCCTGGCGGTTTCCGTGGCCCTCGTCATCCAGGCGTTTTTCTTCGGCGACGGCGGCATCCTCGCGATCGGCGCCAATGCGTTTAATATGGCGATCGCGATGCCTTTCGTCGGCTACTGGCTCTATCGTCTTCTCAGCGGAAACGCCGTCGTTACGGCGCCGCGTCGCGTCTTCGCCGCGGCGATTGCCGGTTACGTCGCGATCAACGTCGCTGCCTTGCTCACCGCGATCGAGCTCGGAATTCAGCCTTGGTTGGCTCACGACGCCGCCGGGAATGCACTTTATTTCCCTTACGGCTTGGGAGTTTCGATACCCGCCATGCTGCTCGGACACCTGACGGTTGCCGGCCTGGCAGAATGCCTCGTCACCGGTCTCGTCGTCACCTGGCTGCAGCGCTCCAACCCGCAGCTGCTGGAAGCTTCCAGCGGGACGATCGAGCCCGTGCGGCACATCTCCCGCTGGGTGTGGGGCGGGCTCGTCGCTTTGATCGCACTCACGCCGATCGGTTTGCTCGCGCCGGGCACGGCATGGGGTGAGTGGGGCCGCGAGGAGCTGGAACAACTCGGACTGGGGTACATTCCGGCGGGATTCGATCGATGGTCGAGTGTCTGGAGCGCACCGATGCCGGACTATGACCTCCCCGGTTTGAACAATCCCACGATAGCGTACGTACTTTCTGCGGTGTTGGGCGTTGCGGCGGTGTTCCTGGCAATCTACGCCATCGTGTGGCTTGTAGAACTGCCGGCCCGGAGCAGAAAGACTGGCGCGACGTAGCTCCGCCGGATCGGATGCGATCCTGGGACGCATCCCGCGCAAACAACGGGCGAAACGGCGGCTGGCGCGACCTGCGGTCTCCCAGGGGCACTCCCCGACAAGCAGTGAATAGAATTCGCGGCTGGCCAGTTCCGGGTCAGCCGCGTTTCATTGGACATTGCTTGTGGTGTAACAAGCTCGAGGCGTCTGAATTTGTCGCGTAAGGCCGCGTTCCAAGCCTTGTCCAAATGCCGATTCGGTGGTATACTTGCAAACCGTGGTGTCAGGCTCGGGCGCTCTTGAGAAAACCTGGCATTCTGTTTCAAGTTTTCAACAGATCCTGACATTGAGCAAAAGGTCCGCAACGCGGCGGCGTCCTTGACTCAAGGACGCCGTTCGCCTTTTTGTATCGCTCGTTCCGTGAAACCTGGAGGTTCGTCTGGTGGGTTTGATTCTTTTTGCAATCTACTTTGCTTCCGCGTTCATCCTGGCCGTCTACGGATTCAATACCTGCTTGATGGGGGTCCTGTATTGGCGAAAACGGAACCAATCACTTGCAGAGCCGCCGTTGACCGATACGCCTCACGTCACTGTTCAACTACCCATCTATAACGAGCTTTACGTCGTCGAGCGGCTGATCGACGCAGCGGCCGCGCTCGTCTGGCCGAGCGATCGGCTGCAAATTCAGGTGCTCGATGATTCCAACGACGAGACGACCACGATCGCACAGACGCGAGTGGACTATTACCATCGGCGCGGGATCGACATCACACTCGTCCGGCGACAGGACCGTTCGGGCTTTAAGGCCGGCGCACTGGCCGCGGGCCTGAAAAACGCGACCGGCGAATTCGTCGCGATCTTTGACGCCGATTTCGTGCCTCCGTCCGATTTTTTGGAACGAACGATCCCGTATTTTGCCCAGCCGAACGTCGGGATGGTCCAGACCCGGTGGGGCCATCTGAATGCGACGTACTCGGCGCTCACCCGCGCGCAAAGTATCGCGTTGGATGGGCACTTTGTGGTCGAACAAACGGCACGATCGCGCAACGGTTTGTTCTTCAATTTCAACGGAACGGCCGGGGTCTGGCGCCGGGCGTGTATCGAGGATTCCGGCGGCTGGCAGGGAGAGACTTTGAGCGAGGACTTGGACTTGAGCTATCGAGCGCAGATCCAGGGATGGAAAATGATCTATCTCCCTACCGTCGTTTCGCCGGCCGAGATTCCGCCGCAGATCAATGCATTCAAGCGTCAGCAGTTCCGGTGGGCGAAAGGCTCGACCCAATGTCTAATCAAACTTTCGCCTCGCATCCTTGCCGCGCCCAACCAATCGGCGTTCAAGCGATTCGAGGGGCTGCTGCACCTGTCGGGATATGTGATGAACCCGCTGATTCTGCTGCTGGTGCTCACCCTGGTCCCGCTCATCGCACTGCACGTGCGGTTCCCCGTGCCCGCCACCTATCTCGGCCTGGCCACGGTCGGTCCGGTGGTGGTGTACGCGTTTGGGCAGCGCGCGCTTTATCCCGATTGGATGGCGCGGTTCAGGTATTTTGCAGTTTTGCTTTTGCTGGGAACGGGGATCACATTGAGCAACTCGATCGCCGTGTTCGAAGCGGTCACCCGGCAGGAGAATACGTTTCGCCGTACCCCCAAATTCCGGGTTGAGGCGGAGGGTGATGCGTGGAGCACCAAGCGGTACGCACTGCCATTCAGCTGGGTGGTCTTGGGTGAGCTCGCGCTCGCGGTGTACGCTTCGGCGGGCGTGGCGATCGCGTGGCAGCAGCAGATGTGGTGGTCGATCCCATTCTTGATGTTGTACGCGACCGGCTTTGGGTTCACCGGTGCGCTCAGCCTGTGGCACTCACTTCCCGCGCGACGACGCGAGGTCGAGCTGGCCGCGGCCAACTGAAGGACGCAGGGATCGAGCGCGAGGCGCTTGCGGGGCGAGTCAGGCGCGCGGCTTCATCGCGCGTGCGATCGCCTCTTTTTCTTCCCCGGTAAGATTGTACGTGGACTGGCCGCCGACAACCGGCTTGGCATAGATACGCGTATCCACCCTTGAAGCGATGCTCGTTAGCACCGTGCCATCGGCATGATCGTCCAGTATCGCGACGACGAAGCTCTGGTCACCTCCCTTGTCCTGGAAGGGATTGAACCGGACGACCCCGAGGTGTTGAAGCAGGTAGGGGCTCTTGACTTCGATCCGGTCCATCCGTTGGACGGCCTCCTGCGTCATTTTCTCGATCCGGTCCATGCGCGAGACAAAATCGATCAGGGTGGCCTCGAGGTCTGCTCCCCCCCGCCCCGTCATCAAGAGACGAAACGAGCCGGCGAGTTTCTGATAACGGTACTCGACAAAGGCAACCCAGCCCACGACGAAAATCAATAGGAGTACGACAATAGCCAGAACGATGATCTCCACCGAGCCCCCAGACACGAGTTCAGATTTCGAGCCGTCGATCGGGCGTCTGCCATTGTAATTCGATTAGAGGCGAACGTCAAGGCTCGCGATCCCGCACCGCCGAACGCCGATCCATCCCAATACAGATCGAGAGGAGTCCAATCACGTGAACCGGGAAACTTGCATTCTCTTTACACGGTACGGCATGGGGGACGCGCCGACGGAGCTACAACAAAAGCTGGCCGGCGTCTTCCTCACTCTGATCGGGAAAGACACAGCACCCGGTCTCCTAGCATTCT
The DNA here is from genome assembly GCA_023380675.1 of Chloroflexota bacterium. Next base: position 13,906 of record JAMCRS010000399.1, on the reverse strand, counting down.
ACGGCGAGGGAGTCAAATTGGCGTGCGAAGGATCACCGGTTCTTGAGCCGCTGCGCGCTCTGGCAGACAAGGGGGCGACGTTGGTCATCTGCCAGACGTGTCTCGAATTCTTTGGGCTGCGAGAAAAGGTACGGATTGGAGTCGTCGGAGGGATGGGAGACATCGTGGCGGCCATGTCTACGGCTTCCAAAGTGATCAGCGTCTAGCAACCGCGGAAATCCAGACAACGGAGATGAAGGTTGTCGTCCGAACCTAGGTCAGGTCACACACGCCTCCTGATCGCGACGCACAATCGCGGCAAGGTGGCCGAATACCAAGAGCTGCTCGCCGGGCTGCCGTTCGAATTGGTTTCGCTAGACCAGGTGGGGATCGCGGACGAAGTCGAAGAGAACGGCTCCACCTTTGCGGAGAACGCACGCGCCAAGGCGGTCGAGTACGCACGGCGAAGCGGAATGCCGGCTCTGGCGGACGATTCCGGGCTCGAAGTGGATGCACTGGGAGGTGAACCGGGCGTCCGCTCCAACCGCTATGCCGGCCCGAACAAGAGCGACGCCGATCGGAACGCGTTCTTGCTGGACAAGCTGCGGGAGGTGCCCCGCGCCCGACGCACGGCGCGTTTCCGCTGCGTCATTGCGATCGCCGCGCCGGGGAGAGCAGTCCACGAGAGTGAGGGAACTTGTGAGGGGGTCATCGAGTTCGCCCCGCGCGGCAGCAACGGTTTTGGCTACGACCCGATATTCTACTTTCCCGAGCTGGACGCGACGATGGCGGAACTACCAGCGGAGGTCAAGAATCGAGTAAGCCATCGGGGCCGGGCGGTGCAGCGTGCGCGCGAGATCCTTCGGCGTCTGCTGTCCTCCGCGGCCTAGCGGACTCGCTATCGATCCACCGCCTTCCACGATTTCTTCTCTTCGGGGATGACCAATCCCACGACGTTCGTCAATTCAGCGTACGTGATATCGATCTCGGCGGTGTCGGCGCCGGTAAAGTCGGCGCCGTCGAGATGGCTCTTGGAGAGGTTCGCCCCGCGTAGGTTCGATCCCTGGAATTTGGCGCCGACCAGAACTGCTCCATGAAGGACGGCGCCGCTCAAATTCGCGTCCTTCATCCCCGCACTCTTCATGTTGGCATCGGTGAAATCGGCGCCGCTGAGATTTGCGGCGCGCAAATGGGTCGCGTTAACCTTGGCCTGTTTGAGCCTGGCGCCGGAGAGGTCGGACTCTTCAAGGTTCGCCCAGCCGAGATTGGCTTTTTCCAGGTTGGCGCCGCGCAGCGAGACTCCCCGCAGCATAGCCTCCCGCAGGTCGACCCCGTGCAGATCGGCATTCGAAAATTCGCGTTCACCCGCGGCGTAGCGCTTGAGCAGTTCCTCGGCGTTCATCGCAGCCATTCTAGCATCGCCGGGCGCGCGTGTCAATCCGCGCGCGGGGAACGCACATTGACGCGCGTGACGGACTACGCGATAATGCAGTCAACCCTTCTGCGGAGCAGGACGATGGATCCACTCAATCGGGAGCAAGTCTGGCAGTTGTTATGCCAGTATACCGAGGCGGACTATTTGCGCAAACATCACCTCGCGGTCGAGGCCGCGATGAAGTGGTATGCGCGCCGCTACGGGCAAGACGAAAACTTGTGGGGGAACGTCGGTCTCATCCACGACTTTGCGTACGAAAAGTTCCCCGACCTGCACCCGCAGAAAGACGGCGAGATCCTGCGCGAGCAAGGTTGGCCCGAGAACCTAGTCCGCGCCGTCATGGCGCACGGCGATCATCTCAATTTGCCGCGCACGGAGCTGATCGAAAAGACGCTCTACGCAGTGGACGAACTGACGGGGCTCGTGATCGCGGTCGCGCTCGTGCGGCCTACGAAAAAGATCGCCGACGTGGATGTTGCGGCGGTCAAGAAAAAGTGGAAGGATAAAGCGTTCGCGCGCGGCATCCATCGAGAACAGATCGCCAGGGGAGCAGAGGAGCTCGGTGTCCCGCTCGACGAGCACATTCAGAATGTGATCGAGGCGCTCAACGGGAGTGCGGCGGCACTGGGGCTGTAACCACCGCCGAGAGGAAGCCGCCGCTTCGGCCGTAGCGCGCCGCGATGATCTCCCCCAGGATCGAGAGCGCCATTTCCTCCGGCGTATGCGCGCCCAGGTCCAATCCAATCGGCCCGTGCACGCGCGCCAGGAATTCGTCCGAGACCCCAGCCGCTCGCAACTCTGCAAAATGCTGACGGCGAGTCTCGCGCGAGCCCATCGATCCGATGTAACGCGGTTGCATCGTCGAGAGGGCTTGTAGCGCCGGGATGTCGAACTTGGGGTCGTGCGTGAGGATGGCGACGTAGGTCGACGAGTCGATCTTCATCTGTGCGATCGCCTCGTCCGGCCATGCGACGATGATGGCATCCGCAGAGGGAAAACGCTCGCGCGTCGCAAACCGCCCGCGGCCGTCCACGACCGTCACGTGAAATCCAAGCGTCTGCGCAAACTGCGTGAGCGGGATCGCCGTGTGCACGCCGCCAAAGATGACCAATTTCGGCTTGGGGGCGAAGACGTCGACGAATACGTCGACGCCGCCGTAAGCAATGCTCTCCGATCGCTCGAGCGACATCAACCGCTGCGCTTCGCGAGCGACCAGAGCGCCCAACTCCGCGCCGCCGAGGTCACCCACGGTGCGACCGTCGGGGTACACCAACATCTTGGCGCCGACGTCGGCGTTGCCGCCGACTACCGTCGCGACCGCGCAAAGCGTCTCGTCGCCCAGATTGCGCTTGAGCTCCTCGTACACATTCAACACGGATCGCGCCACCCATCCGCCGTCAGGTCAGCCCCGAGTTCGAGCGTCGCGTTCATTCGATCTTTTCGACGAATACTTGAATCATCCCGCCGCAAGAAAGGCCGACGTCCCAGGCCGTCTCGTCCGCGATCCCGTATTTCAAGAGTCTGGGTCGCCCGGTCTTGAGCACGCCGCGCGCCTCTTCGATGACAGCCCCTTCGACGCATCCGCCGCTGACCGAGCCGGCGAATTCGCCGCGCGAATTGACGATCATCTTGGCGCCGATCGGCCGGGGAGTCGAACCGCCGGTCTTGACCACGGTCGCCAGCGCAACGCCGTCGCCGCGCGTGTGCCACGCGTCAATGGTCGAAATCAAGTCCCTCATTTCCGGTCCTCCTAGCTTGCAGCCGCGACAATCCCCACAGCGCGGCCAGAAGAACGATCAGCGCAACGACCTGGCTGGCGCGATACTCGCCCAACAGCAATGCCGGATCACCGCGATACGCATCGATCACCACGCGGGCTCCACTGTACCACGCGAGGGCCGTGAGCGCCGCCGCGCCAGGGGCCAGGTGCCATCGCGACGCGAGCCAGAGCACGCCCAGCCCGGCCAGCGCCGCCGATGCATCGTAAAGCTGAACCGGATGGCGCAGCTCACCCCAGAGCGGAATCGCCCACGCCACGTCCGTAACCTCGCCATACGCGTCGCCGCTCAGGAACTGACCGGCGGCGACGCACGCGACGGTCACCAACAGGCCCGGCACCGCGGCATCCGCGAAGCGAGCGAGAGGGATGCCGCGATGCTGTAGGTAGCCGGACGCGGCGATTCCGCCAAATACGAGTCCGTGCTCCATCGACAGCGCCCCCGGCGTCAGTGCGAACGCAGAGCGCCAATCACTCGCGTACGCGGCGGGGTTCTGTACGATGTAAAAGAAACGTGCGGTGATGAGCGCGGCGGCCACGCCGACGGCAATGACATTCCAAACGGCGTCGCCCAGGCCGCACCGCTTGCACTCGCGTTCGGCCACCGCCCCGCCGAGCACGAGCCCGGCGACCAGCGCAACGATTGCCGATTGAACCGCCGCGGGGCCGATCTGGATGAACGGCAGCATCAGCGGGCGGCCAGTGCCGCGATCTGGGCTTCGATAAACGCCTGGTCCATTTGCCCGACGTTCGCGGCGCGGATCACGCCCGTGCGATCGACAAAGAACGAGGTCGGAAGCGCCTTGACCTGAAACTGCCGCCCGGCAGATCCATCACGGTCCAGGAGGATGGGAAAACCAAACGCGAACGAGCCGACAAAGCCCTTGACGATCTCCGGGTCTTCCGCTTCATTCACGGCCAGCACGGCCAAGTCGCCGTGATGCGATTGGTAAACAGCCTGGATCGCCGGCATCTCGCTGCGACAGGGCGGGCACCAGGTCGCCCAGAAATTGATCAAAACGATCTGTCCCTTCAGGTCGGACAACGAGGCGCGGCGGCCGTCGAGGGTATCAAGCGAAAGCTCCGGCGCGCGAAAGTTCACGTGTGCGGCCACGCGCGCCGCCACTTCGGACGCGTCCGGCACGCGCGTCAAGTAGATCCATCCTGTGCCGGCCACGGCGACGAAAACCATCAATACGTACCAACGCCAGCGCTTCACCGAGAAAATTATACTCTCAATCTCTGCCTTGCGCAACGAGGTCGGAATCTGTATAATGGCGTCATTCTGTCCATGCGCCCTGGAAGGGGAACCGATGCCGCCGCCCGACCGTCCCGCCGCGATCGCACAAAAGCTCACCGCCGAGCGCGCCAAGCTCCTCGAGTCGTTCGCCGGTTTGCCAGCCAACGTGCTGTTGCGACCGTTTGAAGGCGGTGGCTGGTCGATCAAAGATGTCTTGTCTCACGTCGCTATGGCGGAAGAGGTGAACGTCGCGTTCGCCAAACTCATGCTCGTCAACGATTCGCCCGTGCAGTTGCGCGAGTTCGCCCGGGTCTATCCGGACTTTCCCGGCGAGTTCGATCTAGACAAGTTCAACGCGTGGATGACGGATCGCTGGCGCGTCAAGCCGCTCGACGAGGTGCTGACGACGCTCGAACGAACACGCGTGGAAACGCTACGGTGGCTCGAGACGCTGACCGACGAGCAGCTCGAAAGAACCGGCGACCACGCGATGTGGGGCCGGCAATCGGTGCGGGGGGTCTTTCGCATCCTGGTCATCCACGACCGGTTCCATCGCGCCGACATCGAAAAACGAAGGCCCTGAGAAGCCGGCGTCGACGTTCCCCCCGCACAAGATATTTGTCGCGCAAATCACTCGTTCTGCCAAGCCACCGCCCTTCGACTCGTCATGCAGCTGCGCAATCCGTTCGTCTCCCACAAAACGCTGGCCGTCTTCCTCGCGACCATCATCCTCCTGGAGCTCGCGCACGGCATCGAATTGATCGCACTCTTCCCGCTGTATCTTAGCAGTGTCATGCACGAAGGCGCGGATGTGGTCGGCGCGACGCTATCCTCCTTTCTGGTCGCCGATATCGTGACGCGTACTCCGGCAGGCACCGGGGCGGACCGTTGGGGACGCAAGCCACTTCTCGTGACCGGCGTACTGTTGTCAGCCGCGCCGCTGCTCGTCATGCCACGGGTCGAATCTCCCTCCCTGTTCCTTGCCCTCAACGCACTAAATGGTATTGGAGCCGGCTGCGTGTGGCCCGCCATATATGCAGCCGTGGCCGATAGCTACGAACGGGAACGGTACGGGCTGGTGCTCGGGGTCGTGAACATGGTCATGCTCGGAGGCATCGCTATCGGACCGATCGTCGGCGGCCTTTTACTCAGCCGCGTCTCGTATGCGAGCGCGTTCAACGTCTGCCTCGCGATCGTGGTGCTCGCGCTTGCGCTCGTCCTTTTTTTCGTCCGCACGCCGCGCAGCCGTCAGGACGATGGGACCCCGCTGCCTGGGCCGCAAGTCTGGAACACGCTCGTGCGACGGGTGAATCCTACCCTCGTTCGGCTCTTGGTCGTCGGGCTGCTCTTGGCGCTCGCCCTCGGCATGATGTTGCCGCTCGTCTCGCTCTTTGGAAGAGACGTGTTGCGCATTTCGCCCGACGTTTTTGCGCTCGTGCTGATTCCCCCCGGAATTATCACCGCCGCTCTCATCGTCCCGGCCGGACACTGGGCGGACCGACGCGGCCGTTATACCCCGCTCGTCGCCGGCCTGGGCTTGATGGCAATCCCGTTCGCCGGTGCGCCCCTCAGCGTCGATCCAATTGCGGTGTCGGCCGGCGCAACACTGGCCGGCATCGGTTACGCTCTGCTCGTGCCGGCATGGAACGCGTTGGTGATGGATTGGGTGCCGTCGAGCGCACGGGGTCTGTTCCTGGGAGCAGTGGCGGCGGCACAGGGGATTGGTCTGGCGGTGGGGCCGTCTGTTGGAGGCTTGCTTTGGGCGCGAGTAAACGTTTACGCGCCGTTCGAGGCAGCCGCTGCGCTGCTCGCGGCGGCGATCGGCTTGTCAGTTTGGGACGCCCGAATGGTGCGGGCCGCCGGCGCTCCCGGACTGCACGATTCTCGCGCCGGGGAAGCGCTCGAGCGCCAGTCCTTTGACACTCTAGGATCGCGCAATGCATCCGCGCGTGACCCTGGATTGGAAGGCAGGGACGCGAATCACGACGAGGTTTGAAGCCAAGGACCTGTCTTGCGAACGCAAGACCGCGGACTCGAGTCCGCGGTCTTTTGTTTCGCTTCCGCCAAGGATTCTCACCCTTCGGCGAACCGAGGCCGCGCCTTCTCCGGCTGTCCGTTCGCCGGCCGCGCCCAGTTCCCGCTCGAACGATCAGAGCGGTTAGTTGCAGCCGGGGATCAGCAGCCTCTGGCCGGCGTAGATCCAGTTCGGGTTGTAGATGCCGTTCGCCCTGGACAACGTCCACGCGCTCGTGCCATAGCGGTACGCGATGTTGCTCATCGTGTCGCCATAGCGCACGTAGTAGTAGCAGCCGTAGGTCGTCCGCGGGTAGTAGTTATAGTTGACGTTGTAGTAGTTCTGCCCGTAGTAGTGCTGGCCGTTGTACGAATAATTCGGCACGGGTGCGTTATAGTACGGCCCGTACTTGTTCGGATAGCCGGAGTATGGAATAACCAGCACCTGGCCCACATACACCACGTTCCAGTTCCAAATTCCATTCGCGCTCGCCAATGACCACGCACTCACGCCGTACGCCGCGGCGATTCCGCTGAGGGTTTGGCCCGGTTGCACGACGTGATAGGCCGGCCCCGCCGCCAACGCCTGACCCGGCACCGCGGCCGTAAGCAAGATCAACGCTACCGCAATAAGCGTCACATACAAGATCTTTCGCATCAGTATACCTCCTTTTCTGCTTCCGTCCGCGCGCTGGGACGAGCAATCTATGCGATGCAGTCTGATAATAGAGTTACCAAATCATTATACGATACAAGGCCTGAATTCTCAATAGAAACTGGTCCCGCGTGAATTATTCGCCGCGCCGAAAAGCCAAAAGGTGGGTTCAAACGGCGTTCGAGAAACTCGGTTGCGGCGCCGGGTGGGGCATACGCGCAGGTCGCGCCAACTGCGGGCGACTGGGGTGGGAATTTTCGCAGAGGCCGCGAAATTTCGCATAGTACCCCTTGACGACGAACAGGTGTTCTGGTATAATGACCGCGATCTCGATCCGGAAGATAGCCGGAGGAGAAACGATCCCGTAGAAATACACGGATGCTCTGCCGGGTGTTCCGATTCATTCGCGCGCCGTCGAATTCACGGCTAGCTTGCGTTTTGCATCCAATTGTTGTAAACTATTGTTTACAAGGTTTCCGGCGGAGTGGTGATGAAGGAGCACAGAATGCCAGACTCGGGCAAGACAAAGTCGCTTGAAACCACTCTCGCGTCCCTGAAAAAGCGCTTCGGCGAAGGGGCGATCATGAAACTGGGCGAGGCGACCGGCATGAAAGTGGACGTGATACCCACCGGTTCGATATCGCTCGACCTTGCGCTCGGCGTCGGCGGAATTCCGCGTGGCCGGGTAACCGAGATCTATGGTCCGGAAGCCTCCGGGAAGACGACGCTGTGCCAGCATATCATCGCCGAGGCGCAGAAGCGAGGCGGCGTCGCCGCCTTCATCGACGTCGAACACGCGCTCGATCCACAGTACGCTGCCCGCTGCGGGGTGAACGTCGACGAGCTGCTCATTTCGCAGCCCGACACTGGCGAGCAGGCGCTTGAGATCGCCGAAGCGCTCGTACGGTCCGGCGCCGTGGATGTCGTCGTCGTCGATTCCGTCGCCGCGCTGGTGCCGCGAGCTGAGATCGAAGGCGAGATGGGCGATGCGCACATGGGGCTGCAGGCACGGTTGATGAGTCAGGCGCTGCGCAAGCTATCGGGCGCAATCAAGAAGTCGAATACGGCAGTCATCTTCACGAATCAGCTCCGCCAGAAGATCGGAATCATGTTCGGCAACCCGGAGACGACGACCGGGGGAATGGCCCTCAAGTTCTACGCGTCGGTCCGGCTGGATGTTCGCCCGACGGAGGCGATCAAGAGCGGCGAAGAAGTCATCGGGAATCGCACGCGGGTCAAGGTGAAGAAGAACAAGGTCGCCCCGCCTTTTCGCAAGGCCGAATTCGACATCTTGCACAACCAAGGCATCTCACGCGAGGGGGACTTTCTCGACCTCGGCGTAGAGATGGAAGTGATCGAGAAGAGGGGCGCGTTCTACTCGTTCGAGGGGACGCGGTTGGGACAGGGGCGCGAGAACGCGCGCGAGTTCCTGAAACAGAACGCCGAGATCATGACGAAGCTGGACCAACTCATTCGCGCCAAGTCCGGCGTGGACGGCACCGCCCCCAAGGGGCCGGAAAGCGAAGAAATCGACGAAGACAGCGACGATAATGATCATGAGGAAGAATAAAAGCTGAGTGATCCCGATGCGTCCGCCGGCGGTGGGCGCATCGTCATAAATTACCTCTCCGCACAAATGTTCTCGACGGGGAGGCTCGACCACAGCAGAGGGATTACGAGGGCAGCACAGGCCGGCAAGACGGGCCTTCGTTCGTCTGAATGCCGGGCTGGCAGGTTGTCCCGTTCATTCGGGCGATCTCCGATTCCGCAAACGCGCAATGGATGTGAAAACGGGTACGGTAGCATATAGCCGTCGCTCGGCCATCGACAGAGGCCGAAGCGTCTCTCCGATTTCAGGCGGAGGCAGGTGTACAGCGCATCCGCCGGGGATTTGCATTCCATTTTCACCGGGGCGCGTCGTCGGAGCGTTGGCGCAGTAGACTTCGCAAAGACGCGAGCACGTGTCGTCGGAGAATCGAATAATCAGCGCAGGCTGCCGTGCGGCGCGCCGAGACGCGCTCGAGTCTTCGCGGAATCCCGCGAAGACCATCGCTGTGGTCGGGTACCACAGCGATTTTTTCATTTTGGCGAGCGATTGGGTATGGCCGGCCGCATTACTGCGATTCAGCCCCAGGCGCGGCGCAAGAATCGGTTCAATCTGTATGTAGACGAACGCTTCGCCCTGAGCGTGTCCGGCGTCATCGCGGCCCGTCTTCAGGTGGGTCAGACGTTGACCGCCGACGACCTCGCCGCGCTCGAGCACGCAGAGGCGTTCGAAACGGCGCACGAACAGGCGCTGCAATTCCTGACGCCGCGCCCGCGCAGCTCCGCCGAGCTGAGACAACACCTGCGCAAGAAGCAGGCGGCCGAGCCAGTGGTCGATCAGGTGATCGCCGCGTTGAGCGGGTCCGGCCTGCTCGACGACGAGGCCTTTGCGCGGTATTGGGTCGAAAACCGCGAGGCCTTCCGGCCGCGGTCGGCGCGCGCGCTGCAGTTCGAGCTCAGACGCAAGGGACTGACCGACGCGGCGATCGCTCAAGCGGTCAAGGCGGTGGACGAAAGCGAAAGCGCCTACCGCGCCGGCGCTGCCCGCGCGCAGCGGTGGCTCGGTCTGAGCCGCCGGGAATTCATGGATAAACTCGGTGCGTTTCTCGTACGGCGCGGGTTTGCGTACGAGACGGCCAGAGAAGCGGCGAAACGCCGCTGGGAAGAAACGCACGAGTCTTGACATCATCGGTCATGGAGGACTGGAAAAATGGATTGGGAGTTGGTTGTCGGGCTGGTCTTGGCCGTCGTCGTCGGGGCCGGGGCTTTTGTCATCGGCTATATTCTTCAGAAGAATTTTGCCAGCGCACAGATCAAGGCTCTGGCCACCGAAGCGGAAAAAAGGCTCGCGGAAGCAGATGCGCGGGCCAAAGACACGATTCTGAAAGCGAAAGACGAAGCGCTCAAGTATCACGAGGAAGTAGAAACCGATCTCAAGAAAAAGAGACTGGACCTACAGCGCGAAGATGAACGCCTGCGTCACCGCCGCGAGAGCATCGACCGGCGGCAGGAAATGCAGGAGACGCGCGATAAAAAACTGGAGAAGAAGGAAAAGGATCTCGACCGCATTCGCGAGTCACTGGAGGCGAACGAGACCAAGCAGCTGCAGGAGCTGCAGCGCATTTCCGGCCTGACCGCCGACGAAGCCAAGGCGCTCCTGCTGCAGCAGGTGGAGAAAGACACCCGGCAGGATGCCGCGCGCCTGATTCGCGAGATCGAGCAGGAGGCACGCGAGGAAGGCGACCGCCGGGCGCGAGAGATCGTGACCACCGCCATCGAGCGGGTCGCGTCCGACCAGGTGGCGGAGACGACGGTATCGCTGGTTCCGCTGCCGAACGACGAGATGAAGGGACGCATCATCGGTCGGCAGGGCCGCAACATTCGGGCCATCGAGGTCGCGACCGGCGTGGATTTGGTGGTGGACGACACGCCGGAAGCGGTCATTCTCTCCAGCCACAATCCGGTCCGCCGCGAAATCGCCCGCATCGCGCTCACCAAGCTGATCAACGACGGCCGCATCCACCCGGGCCGCATCGAAAAGATCGTCGAAAAAGCGGAAGAGGAAGTGAACGCCTCGATCGTAGAGGCCGGCGAGCAGGCGGCGTTGGAGGTTGGCGTGACCGGCCTCCATCCGGAGATCATCAAGCTGCTGGGGCAACTCAAGTATCGGACGTCCTACGGCCAGAACGTCCTCTCCCACGTGATTGAGTGCGCCCACCTCGCCGGGATGATGGCGGCCGAACTCCGCGCGGACGTCCAATCCGCCAAAGCGGGCGCGCTGTTGCACGACATTGGCAAGGCCGTGACGCACGAGGTGGGGGGCGCACACGCGCTCATCGGCGCCGAGTTTGCGCGCAAGTACGGCGTGCCGGAAAAGATCGCGAATATCGTTGCCTCCCATCACGGAGAAGAGGAATCGCATTCGCTGGAAGCGGTGCTCGTGCTCGCCGCGGATGCGATCAGCGGCGCGCGGCCGGGCGCACGTCGGGAATCGCTCGAGCAGTACTTGAAGCGCGTCGAGGCGCTCGAGACGATGGCGAATTCCTTCGCTGGCGTCCAGCAATCGTATGCAATCCAGGCAGGGCGCGAAATTCGTATTATAGTCAAGCCGGAGGAGATAGACGACTTGGGCGCGATCAATCTATGCAAACAGATCGCACGCAAAGTCGAGGACAACCTGGAATATCCGGGCCAGATCAAGGTCACGGTCGTTCGCGAGACCCGTTCGGTCGAATACGCCAAGTAGCTCGTTCGTGACGTTCGGCATCGACTCAGGGCCACCAGACAACCCGATCCCAGTTCACGTTCTGACATTATCCCGTAACGTTGAATCCATCGGCTGCAAAGTTCCGCGCACGCGCGGTGAATGGACGTGGCGAATTCCCGTGCGAGCGCGGCTAGGAGGGATCTCATGGTGGACACCATCAAAGTCTCTGCTAAGTCACGCTCCACCTCCGTGGCAGGCGCGATCGCCGGCGTGATCCGCGAGCACAAACACGCCGACGTGCAGGCCATCGGCGCGGGCGCGGTCAATCAGGCGGTCAAAGCCATTGCCATCGCGCGTGGATACCTGGAACGTGACGGCTTGGACATAGCATGCATGCCGGCCTTCGTGGAGGTGGATGTGAGCGGAGAGGAGCGTACCGCGGTCAAGTTCGCCGTCGAAGTCCGCGGGACCTTTACGCCGGTCACCGCCGCGCTCGCAGAGGCGCCGCCGCAATCGAATCCGCCGGAAGGAGCCTAGACGAAAACCTCCCTCAGGTTCGTGCCTGCGGGAGGTTTTCACATGAATATGACTGATTCAACTCGCATCGATCTGCACACGCATTCAACCGCCTCGGACGGAGAACTGGCGCCGGCCGAGCTCGTCCACCTCGCGCTCGAGCGGGGTCTCAGCGCCATCGGGCTGACCGATCACGATACGATTGGCGGGATCGACGCCGCGATCGAGGCCGCCCGCGGCACAGAACTGCAGATCGTGCCGGGCGTCGAGCTGTCGGCCGATATCGCGCAGGGCGAGGTCCACGTTCTGGGCTACTACGTCGACTGGCACCAACCCTACTTCCTGTCGATGCTAGAGAAATTCCGTGATGGGCGATTCGGGCGAGCGGAAAAAATGACCCGCAAGCTCGCCGCCCTCGGCGTTCCGATATCCTTCGAGCGTGTCAGGGCAATCGCCGGCGATGCTTCGATCGGGCGCCCGCACGTCGCACAGGCCCTGCTCGAAGCCGGACACGTGACGAACGTGAGCGAAGCGTTCGACAAATACATCGGGCGCTCCGGTCCGGCGTACGTCGAGCGATACCGCCTGACGCCCGAAGATGCCGTGGGGTTGGTCCTTCGCGCCGGGGGCGTGCCGGTACTAGCCCATCCAGTCCAGGTCACCGACTGGATTCTTCCGCTCGTCAAAGCCGGTCTGCTCGGTCTGGAGGTGTACTATGGCGCGTACTCCGACGTCGAGCGAGCCGAGCTCGCACGGCTGGCCAAGCAGTACGGGCTGATCGCGACCGGCGGCAGCGATTTTCACGGGCTGGATAAGATGAAACGGCTGACCGGTCTAGGAGAACCGCCAGTGCCTCCAAAGGCACTCGAACGGCTGAGAGAAAAAGCAGAGTCGATCAAGGGAGAAAACACGGCGAGCCATTAGCGGCTCGCCATGTTCGTTTGGCGCGAGGGTTCAGACCCGTCTCGCGGCCGGGCCGCGCCTCTTCCGCCGCCCGGTTCAATACTCTGCCCCCGGTCCGATTCAATTCCCGGGCCCGCGAGCGGGGAATGGCCGTTCAGTCCTCATCCGTTTCATTCTCGCGCGACGGACAGCGGCCCGCACGCGCGATCTCGCACACCGGCAGCGTCGTGTTCGTTCCGTCTTCGAACTGCACGGTCACGTTTTCTCGCAGAACGTTGCGTGCGACCACTCGGCAAGGCCCACGTTCGCAGGACACCGTCTCTCCGATACGCGGCACCCGCCCGCGCGCTTCCTGGTAGACGGGCTCTTCGTACGCCAGGCAGCAGAGCGGACGGCCGCACAGGCCGGTCGCCGCGTTGGGACCCAGCGGCATGTCCTGATCCTTGGCCATCTTGATCGTCGCCTTGGGGAAATCGGAGAGGAACTTGCCGCAGCACAATTCGCGTCCGCACGGCGCGAGCCCGCCGATCAGCTTTGCGCGATCGCGCGGTCCGATCTGCCACAGCTCCACTCGCGCCGGAAAAACGACCGCCAGGCCCTTGACCAACGCGCGAAAGTCGACGCGTCCGTCGGCGACGAAATAGAACGTGAGGTGGCTTCCGTCAAAATTGTACTCGGCGTTCAACAACTTCATCGGCAGATTGTGCTTGTCCACCTGCTCTTTGCACTGCGCAAGCGCTTCCTCTTCGTGGAGCCGGAACTGCTGCCATTGCGACAGGTCGAACGCCGTCGCCCGCCGAAGGATCGGTCGGGGCGGAGGGTCGACGGATGGGGACTGTAGCTGGGCGGGCGCGACGACGACGCGCGCGGCTTCGCGGCATTTCTCGGTATCGATAATGACGTATTCGTTAACCTGGAGGTCTGGAAAGCCCGCCGCATCGTAGTATGCGACCTGCGGCAGGCGCCGCACGCGCAGGCCCGCGACCAATTGAGGCGACATTTGAACACTCCTATCTCGACGGGATACGCAAAACCGCGTACCCCTAAGCCCATTGGTGACAAGTTAGCGTAACGTTCCGTTTGTCAAATTTGTCCTGAGGCGGGGATGGGTGTACATAAGCCCCCATGCCTCAGCG
>JAMCRS010000398.1 GCA_023380675.1 Chloroflexota bacterium | reverse complement strand
GTCGCACGGAGACGTGTCACCGACACGTCTCTACAGGTACGGGATCGTTTGCATCGCGTGGATTGTCCAATAGGGGACGTGTCGCGAACCTCGTCGCACGGAGACGTGTCACCGACACGTCTCTACAGGTACGGGATCGCGTGAGATGCGAGGATTGATGTTAGCGCAGAACGCGGGCGTCGCCGACGCGTCGCGTGACGCGCTTTTCGTCCAGGTATTCCAGGAGCGCTATGGCGTATTTGCGGCTCGTGCTAAAGCGGTCACGCAACTGGCCGGCGGTCACCTGCCCCCCTGCCTGAATCGTGTCCGTGACCCATTTCTGCATCGTCTCGAAGGCGGAGGGGGTCACCACGACGGACTCGTTCAGGCGCACGAGCTTGCCTTGTGTAACCAGCGCGTTGAGCGCTTCCGCCCCGATCGCGGCTTCCGCTTCCTGCGCTGAAGGAGCCGTGTACGGTGCGCGCGCGAATTCACGTAAAAGCGCGTCGATCTTGGATACGAGCTCGGGCTTGAATTCGACCTGGAAATCCGGCCGCCGCACGAGATCTTCGTTCTGGACGATGATTCGCCCCGCGGCGGCACGGTCGACGACCTGATCGAACACACGCGACGGCAACCCCAGGCGGCTCTTGAGCTCCTCGCGCGGCAGCCCCGCTCGCAGCGGAAACTGCCGATGGAAGTCGTCAAGTGATCTGGCGATCCGCGCAGCGAGCTCGCTCCAACCGGCGGCGGACACAAAATGCGATGCGCCCAATGAGACGACCGAGCCACTCTGCAGCAGCGGTGCCAGGACCGACTCGACAGCGTCTGCGGCGAGGCCAGTCGCGGCGGCGACGTCCTTGACCAAGCAAGGGACGGGGCCGCGCGCGGCGAGAAACTGAAGGACGATTTCCTCGGGCGTTCCGCGCGCCAGCGTTTCAAGGCGTGCGAGCACGTCGGAACGAAAGCGCCGATGGCGCGCCCGGACATGGGCGTCGACGACGGTGCCGCCGCCGACGGTGACGCTCGGCGATGCATAACGAACGATAAAGCGATCGCCCTTTCTCAACGCGACGGGCGCACTGAGGTGAAGCTGGACCCACCCGAGCTCGCCGGGATTGAGCTCCTGGTGATCGAGCAATCGCACACGCGCCGGCACCTGGGACGCGCCGGTGAAGAAATCAACCGCGGCGTTATGGGAGAGCGGCTTGGGCGCGGACGCAAGGTACTTGAGCCGCGCGTCCAAGAGGGTCGAGCTGTCCAGCGTGCCGGGAAGCGCGACAACCTCGCCGCGCTTGATGTCTTGGACGCCGAGACCGACGATGTTCATCGCGACCCGGCTGCCCGGCGTTGCGCGCTCTATCTTTTCCTTGTGGGTTTCCAGTCCGCGAATCCGGCCGCGCCGCGCGGAGGGGACGACCTGAATCTCGTCTCCGACCGAGAAGGCGCCGTCGACGAGCGTCCCGGTGACCACTGTGCCAAAGCCGGAGATCGTAAAGACGCGATCGATGGGAAGGCGAGGCTTGCCCGTGTCGTTTTTGGGGGCTACGTCCAGCAGGAGTCGATCAAGCTCGGCGAGAAGAGCATCAATCCCTTTGCGGGTCTTGGAGGAGAGGGGGATGATTCGGGCGCCGGCCAGAACCGTGCCGGCGAGTTCCTTGCGGACGTCGGCGGTAACCATCTGAATCCAGTCATCGCCCTCGACGACGTCGATCTTGGTCAGAGCGACGACGCCCCCTTTGACCTGGAGCAGATCGAGGATGGCGAGGTGCTCGCGCGTCTGAGGCATTACGCCTTCGTCGGCTGCGATCACGAGCATCGCGGCGTCGATCCCGCCGACGCCGGCGAGCATGTTCTTGATAAAGCCCTCGTGACCGGGCACGTCGACGATGCTGACCGTAGTGCCGCTCGGAAGCGTGAGCCACGCGAATCCGAGGTCGATCGTCATCTCACGTTCTTTTTCTTCCTTAAGCCGGTCAGGGTCGATTCCGGTCAGCGCTTTGACCAACGTCGATTTACCGTGATCGACGTGGCCCGCGGTGCCGATGACACGCACAATTCTCCCTTCTTACGTCCCACGCGCGGCGCGCCGGCTAGCGTGCGGCGGCCTCTGCCGTAGCCTTTTGCGGCTTGGCCTTGGCGCTCGCTCCTTTTTCGCTTTCGACGCGAGAGAGGAGGTCGCTCATCGTCTTGTCGAAGACCGTGATGCGCTGGCGCTCTAGTTCGCTTTGGGTCTTGACGACATCGGACACCATGAGCAGGCGGTCGCGTCGCTCTTTTTCCATCTTCTCCACCATGTCGTGCAGGTGTGCGACGACCTCCGGGCGCCAGTCCTCCAGCTTGGTCACGCGATCCGTTACGGCGGCGAGCCGCTTGGTCCATTCGTCGCGAAGGAATTGCCATTCGCCCAACTGCTGTTGCCAGCGCTTGTCGACGTCGACGAGGATCTGATCGCGTTCCTTGCGGCGAGCCTCCTCCACAAGGCGCTGCCACTGAAGGAGGCGGGTTTCCATCTGTTTGAGGCGCTCCTCCAGCTCCTGCAATCCCGAATACGTCTTGCGAGTTTCCTTGTGCTGCTCCTGGATCGCCCGCATCTGTGCGATCCACTCGTCGATCTCGCGGCGGCTGGTCTTCATTTGCTCCGACCATTCCGCCATATGGCGGGCGCGCTGCTGTTCGGCGCGCCGAGACGCTTCTGCAGCATCCGCACGCTCTTGACGCAGCCGCTCGCTGAGCGCGTGCATTTCCGACGTCAACTGACCTACCCGGCTGACCCATTCTTCGATGACCTGCAGCCGGCGATTGTGATCTTCGTCACGCGTGATTCCATCTTCCAGCTCGCGCTGATAGGTGCCGGTCGTCAGATCGACCCGCTGCAACATCTCATGGTCGCCGATCGTCGAGCGCTGCCACTGCTGAAGCGCCTCCAGCTGCATTTGCAGCGCGGCGAGCACCTGGTCTTCGCGCTCGCGTTCCATTTGACGGAGCTTGAAACCCTCCTCTTCCGACTGCTGACGCCGCGTGTCGTACTGGTCGAGCATGATCTGCACTTCAGCCTTGACCTGCCCGGCCGTCTGCTCGAGTTGAGAGTAACGCAGCGCCTGACTCTGGACACGGGCGAGACGCTCTTCCAGGTCTTGGAGGCTCTTGCTAAGGCCCGAAACCTGAGTGTATTGCTGGCTCAACTGGTTCGCGAGCTCGCCGAGCTGGGCTTTGTCCCGCCGATGTTCTTCGTCCAGCCAAGTGATCAGTTGAACGGCCTGGTCGAGGTTCATCCGTACCTCCGCTTAAATTCCGCACTGAACGCGATTATAACACGTTAGGTCGAAAAGGTGAAACGCTAGGGCTAGCGCAGCCAGCCTTTCGAGCGCTCGACCGCCTTGTTCCAGCCGGCGTACCCTTGCTCGCGGCGCGCTCGATCCCAGGACGGCTCGAAAACCCGATCGATGCCCCAGTTCTGGCGCAGCTCGTCCAGTGATTTCCAGAATCCGACGGCGAGCCCGGCTGCGTAGGCCGCGCCGAGCGCGGTGGTCTCGTTCACGACCGGACGAACGACGGTCACCCCCAGGATGTCCGCCTGCAGTTGCATTAAGAAGTTATTCCGGACCGCGCCGCCGTCGACCTTGAGCGATTTAAGCGCGACGCCCGAATCCTTCTGCATCGCCTCGATGACCTCGCGAGTCTGGTAACAGATCGCCTCCAACGTGGCGCGAACCAGATGGGCGCGCGTCGTATAGCGCGTCATTCCCACGAGCGTCCCACGCGCGTACATGTCCCAGTGCGGCGCGAACAGGCCGTTAAAGGCCGGGACGAAATACACGCCGCCGGTGTCCTCGACCGAGCGCGCGATCTCTTCCGACTCCGCCGCCGATCCGATCAGCTTGAGATTGTCACGCAACCACTGTACGGCGGCACCAGCGATCGCCACAGAGCCCTCGAGCGCAAAACAGGTCTCGCCGCGCGAGGCGACCGTCGTCAGCAGACCGCTGGAAGACGGCACCCGCTCTTTGCCGGTATTGAGCAGGAGAAAGCAGCCGGTGCCATACGTGTTCTTGGCCTCGCCGGAATCAAAACCGACCTGCCCGAAGAGCGCGGCTTGCTGGTCCCCCAGGTCACCGCAAATCGGCACGCGGCCTCCGCACGGCCCGCTCGCCTCG
>JAMCRS010000397.1 GCA_023380675.1 Chloroflexota bacterium | reverse complement strand
GACGACCGGAAGACCGTTGAACCTCTTCGTCAATGCGCAGACTTCAAGCATGCGACCTCCTGTTCCATAAACAGCTTATGGATCGGTCTACCATATTGTCACCGGCGAGGAACGTAGCGGTACCCGCCGGCGGGATCAGGCACCCGCTGACGCCGTTTGCGTGGTGGCCCGATCCAGTCATAAACGCGCAGACCGAGGTCCTCGATCTGAGCGGGGGTGACGGGCTGGTCGCGATGGAGATCGGCCCACTGGGAAATGGAGTCGAGCAGCACGGCGTCTGGGCGCATCTTAGGAGCGAACTTGAGAAGCATGCCCGTGACGATGCCTATCCCAAAAGCCGTTCGCGGGCTGCGGTCGAGCGCCTTGTTGGCCAGTTCGATCCAGTCCGAAAGAAACGCGGGCGTAGTAGTCTCGCCAGACATCCGTTCGATTATACGTCCAGCACCGGTCATCGAGAAGCGCGAGATTTGAACTGCAGTGCTGCCAAGCAGATGGCCATCGCCGGTGTGCTGGCGGGCAATAACTCATCGACGTCATCCTTGCCGCCGCCGCCGATGAGGTCCGGCGTTCCGAACATCGCCTTCCAGTGCGTCGTGAACATGAACAGGCTGAAGTGCCGCCTTCCGTGCACGGCATCACGGCACAACTCCTCAACCAGTCCGAACGCTGCAGCGAGGTCCGTCGAGTAGGCTGGCACCGACTCGTCCGGAACGGACATTTCCAACACCTCGGTGGCGATGGCACGATCGAGGTCTCTCCCCGCGCGCAGTTGCGTGAGATTGTTCATGGCCAGATTAGTTTAGCTTAGCGCATGCATCCCCCGGTTTCCGCTCCGAGGGACGCGATGCACGCTCCGGGCGCTCCTCAAGTGACCAGTTCAGAGTGCACCGCCCTCAACGTCAGCCTCAGTGCCCACGGCCACACACCCGGTCTCCACCAGCGCGCGGTAGAACGGGGCATGCGCTTTCTCGCCTCCGTGGTCCGGTGCGACGTAGTACGAAGCATCGAAGTATGGGCAACGGGCAGTACTGCTAGGCTACGGATCGAAAACCAGATTTTCCGTACTCCCGATACCGGACTTATTGTGCGAGTACGAGCCCCGCTTGCCTCATTGTCGCCGCCACTCCGTAACTAGCCCGGATTCAATCGATTACGTTTTCTCGCGACGATCCTGAATAGGCGTTCCCAAATCGAGAAGCGCACCGCTTCGCCGGAAGTTTTCCGCGCCGCCTCCGAAAATCGGACTGTCGAACTTCGCTACGCCGCTCTGTTCGAGACCGCCACCGATACGACGGCTGGCGGGACGGGCAACGCGCAATCACCCTGCGGCGATGGGTCGGGTCGCCTTGATATGTGAAACGTCAATCGAAGCAAGGCTCGGACCCGGAAGAATTCATTATTCTCCGGTCTGAGATGAAAGCGGCCTCCGCGCCGCGAATCTCGAAGGGATATTGGGACTCCTCGGTCAGACACCTCCTCCTGCTCCGTCCCGATCAGGTTTTGATGCTGGTCTTCCGAAGCACTCAAGCTCCACGGGGCGTCCGATCCTCACTCCACACGGCTGCGGCTCGCGCCGGTCTCCGCGTTAGCGTCAAAGTAAGCGGCGCGGTCGTGTATTTCTGGAAGGTCGGCACGCGCGTGAGCACCGCGACCACATCATCCCGCCCGGCGATCAAGTGCGAAGTCTGCGGCAAACCGATCCCCCCGCTTCCCGGCACTTCGAAGCAGTTCGTCTGCGGCGGCGTCGAAGGGCGAAAGAGCAGGTGCCAGAAGATCCGGCGCAGTGCCCGCGAGCACGGGATAGCGATCGACGAGGCGAAAGCCCGGTGGCCGTCATGACCGACCCGGCCCGCAGATTCGCGGTTGGCGACATCGTGGTCGTCTCCGGCCCGCCTGGCGAAGTAATAGGCGAGGTGCTGGACGCATCAACTCCGGACGAGATGCCCGACCTGGGCCCCGGCTCGTGCTCGAAGGAGGCCAAGGATGCGATGCGAGAGCAAAAGGTGGATCTGATCCTGCTGATGGGCCACCAGCACGACGACCAGCAGGTCTGCTTCTTCGCCGTTCACAATCCGAACGGGTGGACCGACCTGCACGGACAGAAGCTCACCGTGCTCAAAGGTTATGCGGTAGAAGTGCCGCTTACCACGGAGAACTGAGGGAGACGTAAACACTTTGCGTTGGGAGAGTGCTGTTGAAACGGACAATGGGCGCGATGCAGCAGGGCCTCGGCAAGGCCGTCGCAGACTTGCGGATTGCGAGGGGCTGGAACCAATCGGACCTCGCCAGCGAGATCAAGAGAGAAACGCGGACTGGCGCGTCCCTCAAGCCAACCCAGGACCGGATATCCAGATGGGAGACGGGCGAAGCAGCGCCGTCCCAGGAGTACCGCGCGGTCCTCGCCAGGATCGCCGCCAAAGACAAGAGGTCGGAGCACCTCGCGGAGTTGTTCCGCGCGCCGGTCAGCGCGTGGCGGTTGGTCGGCCTGATATGCCGGGAGAC
>JAMCRS010000396.1:2309-25532 GCA_023380675.1 Chloroflexota bacterium | reverse complement strand
CAATCGCTCGTCAGCGGCAGTCTGCTGTTGCCCAGCGCGGCGCAAGCCGCCAGCGGCGAGCAGTTCCCCTTGCACAAAAAGATCGGTGAGGGTACGACAATCTGCCCGTACTGCTCCTGCGGCTGTGGTCTCATTATCGCCACCGACGAAAAGGGACACATCGTCAACGTCGAAGGCGACCCGGAGAATCCAATCAACCGCGGCGCGCTTGACCCCAAGTCCATCTCGGTGCGGCAGCTTTCCAACAGCCCGTTGCGCTTGGGCAAGGTGCAATATCGCGCGCCCGGCTCGACGCAGTGGGAAGAGAAATCGTGGGACTGGGCGATGGGCGAGATCGCGCAGCGCGTGAAAGAAACGCGTGACGCGACGTTCGTCCGCACGATCAAGGCGGGCGACAAGGAAGTAACGGTCAATCGCGCCGAAGGCATCGCGTGGCTGGGCGGCGCGGCGAACAACAACGAAGACTGCTACCTCGCGACCAAATTGATGCGCTCGCTTGGGCTGGTGTACCTCGAACATCAGGCGCGGATCTGACACTCCGCAACGGTGGCCGGTCTCGGCCCCACATTTGGTCGCGGCGCGATGACGAACGATTGGGTCGATCTCAAGAACAGCGACGTCATCTTCATTATCGGCGCCAACCCCGCCAGCAATCACCCCGCTTCCTTTACGTGGATTACCAACGCGCGCGAGCAGGGCGCGAAACTCATCGTCGTCGATCCGGCGTACACGCGCAGCGCGGCGGTTGCCGATGTCTACGCGCCGATCCGTCCCGGTACGGATATCGTCTTCCTCGGCGGACTGATGAATTACGCGCTGCAAAACAGACTCTACAATGCCGAGTACGTCAAGGCGTACACCAATGCGCTGACGCTGATCAATCCGAATTACAGGGATGCCGCCGATCTCGACGGGCTTTTCTCCGGCTACAACGCAGACACCAAGGCCTACGCCACCACGACGTGGCAATACCAAACGGACAAGATCAGCGCCAAGGTCAAGGACGCGGCGGGCAACGAAACGACGAAGCAAGTGAGCGTCCCCAAGCAAGCCGCGTCGCTCGACGAACCCAACACGGTCTTTTCGATTCTCAAGCAGCACTACGCGCGTTACACGCCGGAGATGGTCGAGCGCGTGTGCGGCACGCCGAAGGACAAGTTCCTCGACACCGCAAGATCCTTCTGCGCGACCGGCGCGCCGGACAAAGCGGGCACCATCCTGTACGCGATGGGACAGACTCAGCACACGGTCGGCACGCAGAACGTTCGCTCAATGGCGATGCTGCAACTGCTGCTCGGCAACATCGGCGTGATCGGCGGCGGCGTGAACGCGTTGCGCGGCGAATCGAACGTGCAAGGCTCGACCGATATGGCGCTCCTCTTCGGGGATTTGCCAGGCTATCTCGGCGCGCCGACGGACAAGCACATCGATCTCCAGACCTACGCCGCGAAATTCGACTCGACGAGTTACTGGATCAACGGTCCCCGCTTTATCGTGAATCTATTGAAAGCATGGTACGGGGACGCGGCGAAAGCGGATAACAACTACGCGTACGATTATCTACCCAAGACGAGCGGCAACTATTCGTGGATTTCCCTGTTCGAGGCGATGAGCGCCGGCAAGCTCAAGGGGCTGCTCTGCATGGGACAGAACCCGGCGGTCTCCGGTCCCAACGCGCGGATGGAACGCCAGGCGCTGAACAATCTCGATTGGCTCGTCGTGATGGATTTGTTTGAAACGGAGACGGCGAGTTTCTGGAAAGCGCCGGGCGTGGACGCGAAGACAATCCATACCGAAGTCTTTCTCCTGCCCGCGGTGGACGCGATGGAAAAGTCCGGCACCATCGTCACGAGCGGTCGCCGCATTCAGTGGCGCTACAAAGTCGCGAATGGACCGGGCGAAGCAAGAAGCGACATCTGGATCCTCGACCGGCTCACGAAAGCGCTCAAGGCGGTTTATCAGGGATCGACGGATCAGAAAGATCGCCCGATTCTCGACTTGAATTGGTTCTACGGCGAAGACTTTGAACCGGATGTCGAACTGGTCGTGCGCGAGATCAACGGCTACGCGCTCGATGCGGTGAAGGATGCGACCGGCAGGGTGATTTTGGACAAGGGCGCGCTGCTGCCCGCGTTCGCGACCATCGCCTCCGCCGCGAACTACGATGCGATTGCGTGCGGCAACTGGATTTTCGCCGGCTACTTTGCGCCCGCCGACGACGGGCGCGGCATCTGGCGTCCCGCCGCGCGCCGACGCGGGCAAAAAGACCCGGGCAACTTGGGTTTGTATCCGTACTGGGGCTTTACGTGGCCTGCCAACCGGCACATCCTCTACAACCGCGCGTCGGCAAAACCGGATGGCACGCCCTGGTCGGAAAACAAAAAGTTGATCTGGTGGGATGCCGAGAAGAAAACATGGATTGGCTACGACGTGCCTGATTTCGCGGCGACCAAAGCGCCGGATGCCAAAGCCGATCCGGCCGGCCTCGGACTGGCAACCCAATCGGGCACCGATCCATTCATTATGAAAGCCGACGGCAAGGGCTGGCTTTTCGCGCCGAGCGGACTTGCTGAAGGTCCGTTGCCGGAACACTACGAACCGATCGAATCGCCGGTGCAGAATGCCCTGTCGAGTTGCCAGTGCAACCCGGTGGTGAAAGTTTGGACGACCAATAAGGACGAGACCATCGGCGACCGAGTTGGCGCGTTCGATCAATTTCCCATCGTCTGCACGACATTCCGGCTGGGTGAGCACTGGCAAGCCGGTGCGATGTCACGCTCTCTGCCGTGGCTCGCCGAATTACAGCCGGACCTGTTCGTGTTGATCGGTCCTGATCTTGCCGCCGCGCGCGGCATCGCCAATGGCGACAAGGTGAAATTGCGCTCTGCCCGCGGAGAGATAGAAGTGGTCGCGATGGTCAGCGCGCGAATGAGGGCGCTCGCCGTGGACGGCAAGCCGGTGCACATCGTCCGCATCCCCTGGCACTGGGGCTGGCAGGGCATCGCCACCGGCGATGTGGTCAACGATCTGACGCCGCATGTGGGTGATGGCAATACGATGATTCCGGAATACAAGGCGTTTCTGGTTGATGTGAAGAAAGCGTAGTCAAATGAGCCAGACGAGCCATACACAGAGGGTTTTTGGCAGGTTTGGCGCATTTGCCCGAGAGGTCGACTATGTCCAAATACGCAATGCTGATTGACGAAACCCGCTGCACCGGCTGCCGCGCGTGCCAGGTCGCCTGCAAACAGTGGAATGATTTGCCGGCGGAGGTCACGCACAATCGCGGCACGTACACGAATCCGCCCGCGCTGTCGGCAAAGACGTGGAGTCTCATCGAGTTCAAAGAGATCGAATCGGCGGGCAAGGTCGGTTTCTACTTTCTGAAACACGCGTGCATGCACTGTGAGCACCCCGCGTGCGCGTCGGTGTGTCCGGTCGGAGCGCTCCACAAGCTGCCGGAAGGTCCCGTCGTCTACGCTGATTGGAAGTGCATCGGCTGTCGCTATTGCATGTCGGCGTGTCCGTTCGGCATTCCGACGTTCGATTGGGGCAAGGGATTGATCGAACAGCCGCTGGTGCGCAAGTGCAACTTTTGCATTGACCGCGTAAGCAATGGACTGACGCCCGCCTGCGCCAAAACGTGTCCGTCCAAAGCCATTACGTTCGGCGAACGCGATCAATTGCTTGCGACGGGCAAGGCGCGGATTCGGCAAAACCCGGAGCGGTACGTAAATCGCATATACGGGGAAACGGAAGCCGGCGGCACTTCGATTCTCTACCTGTCAAGTGTTTCTTTCGACCAATTGGGCTTGCCGCGCCTCGGCTCCGCGCCGGCTCCACTTCTCAGCGAGCAGGTGATGGGGTACACGCTTCCGTTCGCGGCGGTGTGGTGTACGGCGCTGACCGGCTTGGCTCTGCTGTTCCGATTCCGCAATCGGGGCAAGGAACATGCGGCAGCCGAACCCGAAAAGGACACGACACCATGAACGCAAACATCGCGCGTCATCGTCCATCTCTTGGAGTTGTCGTCTTGGGCGTACTCATCGCACTGGGGATCGTCGTCGCGCTGATTCGCTACGCGTTCGGCTTGGGCGCGGTCAGCAATCTCAGCGACGCGTACCCGTGGGGACTGTGGATCAGCTTCGATCTGCTTTGCGGCGTCGCGCTCGCGGCGGGCGCGTTCGTCACGGCGTCGACGGTGTACATCTTCGGCCTGGAGCGCTTCCGCCCAATTCTGCGTCCGGCGATTCTCACTGGCTTTCTCGGCTACCTCATGGTGATCTTCGCGCTGCTCGTCGACTTGGGGCGCCCCGAGCGCATCTTTAATTTGGTCTTCTACTGGAATCCCGAATCGCCGCTGTTCGAGATCGGCTGGTGCGTGATGCTATACACCGCCGTCCTCGCGTTCGAGTTCAGCCCAATGCTGTTCGAGCGGCTGGGTTGGCGGATCCCGCTCGCGATCATCCACCGCCTCACGATCGTGTTCGTGATTCTTGGAACGTTGCTATCGACGCTGCACCAATCGTCGCTTGGTTCTATGTTTCTGGCGATGCCAAGCAAAGTCCAGCCGTTGTGGTTCTCCCCGTTCCTGCCGCTCTACTTTTTCCTGACGGCGGTCGCCGTCGGCCCCGCGATGGTCATTCTCGAATCGTCCATCAGTTCGCGTGTCTTCCATCGCGGCTTGGAAGTGGAACTGCTTGGCGAAATCGGCAAAGTGATCCCGTTCGCGCTGGGCACGTATCTGCTCGTCAGAGCGTACGATCTGACCGCGACGGGCGAGTGGGCTAGCGCGTTTCAGGGTTCGATGAGTGTGCTGTTCTGGCTGGAGATGATCCTGGGTGTGATCGTGCCCATCGTCCTGTTCTCGATGCCTTCGGTGCGGCGCAGCGGCACGCGCCTGCTCGGCGCGGCGCTGCTCGTCATCCTCTTCGGCGTGGCGCTCGATCGCTTCGACGTGAGTCTGATCGGGTGGCCCCGCCCGGAAGGCTCGTGGTATCTGCCACACTGGATGGAACTCGCCGGCACGGTTGGAATCGTCTCCGCGGGCGTTGCGGCGTACGGTCTCGCCGCGCGCTTTTTGCCGCTCTTCCCATCGGGTCACGCGGCGCGTCCGGCATCCGAATAGGAAGAGACAGAATAGTCCCTGTGACATTGCTAAACGACTGACCACGGGCACGTGAGGCTGAGCATGATCGGTTACGCCAGACTCGTGGCGGAGTTGAAGAATCGGGCTGCCGGCAAACCCGAACTGGCAGAGACGCTATCGCTCTACGTCGATCTATTCTCCGCGCAGGCGCGCGCTGAGGCAAGTCAGTGCGAGACGTCCTCGCTCGCGCGAGACGCTCCCGCGCGCCTGGCGCAGGGTCTGCCGATTCTCGCGCCGGAGACATTTCGCGCGGACCCCGCGGCGCTCTTACATCTTGCCGATGAAATCTGCACGATCACCGCGCAGCATCGTCCTGAGTTTGCGGCCGAGTTGGATGCCATCCGCGCTTGGCTTGATGACGAGTCCACATCGATATTGCATGTCGCGTGGACAACTCTCCGCGACGAGGGTTTTCGTAGAGGCGAGGAGTCCGGGCCGGAGAACCCGCTCGTCGCCTTGGTGCTCAACAACGCGCTGCATCCCTTTCTGCGAGAATACGCGAAGGCATTATGCCCCTTCGTCGACGAAATCGTTTGGTATCGTCCAAGCTGTCCGGTCTGCGGCAGCGAACCGGATTTCGCCGCGCTCGAAAAGGAAACTGGCGCGCGCCGCCTCTTGTGCTCGCGCTGTGACGCCGAATGGCCCTTCTGGCGCGTCGGCTGCCCTTTCTGCGGTCACGATGACGCCGACAAGCAAAAGTACTCCGCCACGGACGACCAGGTGTACCGGCTCTGCTGGTGCGCGCAGTGCACGCGCTATTTGAAGACCATTGACCTACGCCAGGTTGCAGACGAGCGAGTGCTGCCGGTCGAGCGCATCCTGACGTCAGCGATGGACCTCGTGGCACAGCGAGCGGGATATACTGCGCGCCACGCGGCACATTCACCCATCACGATTGGACCGACGAGCGCGGCGTCGTCACGAAAGTGAACCTGATCGTCGGCACGACGAACGACGACGCGCCAATCAGCATGTCGATCAAGGAGGTGGATGTGCTGAAACAACACGCTGAGGAGGGAAAATGATTTCGCAAGAGATCCTGGGGCGCTATCCATACTTTGCCTGCCTCAACGACGAGCAGCAGAAGGAGATCGCGCGCGTGGCTAATGAATTCACATATGACCGCGGAACGACGTTGTTCGAGGAGGGTCAACCGGTCGACGCGCTCCATTTTCTGTTGGAGGGCGCGGTCGATCTGTACTATACGGCGAGCGCCGATCCACACGATCAGCAGCTGATCTGTGAGATCAGTCCCGGAGAGCCGTTCGGAGTCTCCGCCCTGATCGAACCATACACCCTTACGGCCACCGCGCGGGTCGCCGCGCCGAGCCGCGTGCTCAAGATCAACGCGGCCCAGCTCCGGGCGATCAGCGAAGAGGACGCGACGATGGGGTTTGCGTTGATGAAGAAGGTCGCGCGGGTCGCGATGGAGCGGCTGCATTATACCCGGCTGCAGCTCGCCGTCGCGCGAGCGTGATGCGGGCCGGCGCCTTCGAGAGGGACGGCGTGCGATTCTCGCCGGGACTCCCGTCGCCCTGCGGTGGACTAGACCTCTCCCTGCGGGTCGCGTGGGCACGCACTTGGCCGGTTGGACTCTTCTCAAACGAAGCGGTCCCGCGTGATTCGACGCGCTGCCGCGAGGAGCGCCGAGCGACCAGGGCCGAACGGCGGCCGACAAATGCGTTACCGTGATGGTTACGGCGCACCGCCGGCGGCCATCGTCTAGCGCGGGGCGCGCCCGAATCAGAGTGGATTCACGTGATGCAGATTCTCAAGCGCCGCAGCTTTTGGGTCGTGGCAGTCGTGCTGGCCGCGCTATCCCTCCTGCACTAGGCTTCTCCGCAAGTGCGCCCGCGGCCGCTTGCTTCCTACCCGCTTGAGCGGCATGCGGCGGAGCGCATTCTATTCCTGCTGCCGGTGGCGCTTGCGACCTTTGCCTTTGGGCAGGATGGTGGACTCTGCGCATTGGCTGCGGCCGCGATCGCGATGGCGCCGCGCGTCGTCCTCATCTCGCCCTATCCGACGGATGCGTTGGTTGAGACGGCGGCCGTCACCCTCGTCGGAGGATTCGTGGTTTGGGCGATCGAGACCCAGGCGCGCGAAAAGCGGCTCCGTCAGGAGCTGAGCCTCCGGCTTGAACGCGCTAACGACCGGCTGCAGACGCTGAACGAGAGCGCGCAGAACATCAATTCCACGCTCGACCTTGCGTCTGTGCTCGGTCGCATGGCAGAGTCCACTGCAAGAGCGATGGGCGTGCGCGGTTGTTCGATTCGCCTGCTCGACGAGTCCGGCCACCGCTTGAACGTTCAAGCCGTCTTCGGTCTGAGCGAGGCGTACGTCAAAAAGGGCGACCTGGTCCTCGATCAGAATCCCCTACGGTCGAAGAAGTGCTCAAGCGGATGAGCGCGCCAGCCAACGAAAAGAACCTCAAGCTGTCGTTCAACTGCGAGTGCGGCGCGCGCGAGGCAGTCGTCTCGGCGACGCGCGAGGGGCTCGATCGCATCCTGACCAATCTCGTCTCGAACGCGATCAAGTGCACGCTGCCTGGCGGCAGCGTTTCGCTGCGTTTGAGGCGAACGGACGGCGAGGCGGAACTCGACGTGGCCGACACAGGGATCGGGATCCCGGCGCAAGCGCTTCCACACCTGTTTGAAGAGTTTTATCGAGCGCCGAACGCGAGGGCGCAGCACAAACAGGGAACCGGTCTGGGACTGGCGATCACGCGTGACCTGGTGATGCGATTCGGCGGGCGGATCAGCGCTGCGACCGCGCCGGGGGAGGGGACACGGTTCACGGTGACGCTGCCGGCCGTGAGAACCTAAACCCATTTTCTTCGGGTAGAACCCTCGCCGAAATTCCTCCACGTGCGTGGAACGAAACCCGTTTTATCGCAGAAAGCGGGTTTTGGGTTGTTTGCCCGCGGCTGGCCGTAGAGCGAAACCCACTAACTCTTGGAAGGGGGGCCTGCTGTTGCCAACCGGTACTCCGCCGCAAGCGTTCCCAAGCGAACGGTCCGCGTTCGAACGGAGGCGCATCTCGTGCGGCGCCGGTTGGCATCGCACCCTTTGCGCGGCGCCATCGATGCCGACAACCCCGCTGATTTGGAGCCGGCGGTCACCCACGATATAATGACATTGGGCGATCACTGACGCGTCGAGCTCAACGGCCGACGTACGTGTATTAGCCGGATCCTCAAGCTGCTTCACTCAAGAAACCGTGTGCGCTGCTCGCATTCGATAACGTTGTGCGAGCCGCCTTGTTGACGTGAGTGGCGAGCGAGGCGAACCTTACGCGCGTCAAGCACCATCGAAATTGGATTGGGAGATGCAAATGTTCAAAGTGGGTTTCGTGCAGTTTCGTCCGGAGCGGTACAACGTGGAGGAGAACGTCAATCAACTGAGGCGTCTCTTGGCTGACGTCAGGGCGGACCTGATCGTGCTACCCGAGTTGTCGAATTCCGGCTACATGTACGCGTCCCCCTCGGATCTGGAGCCAATGGCGGAAGTGGGCGATGGATCGGGCCCGTTTCTCGCGACGCTCAAGTCGCTGGCCGGAGACATCGGCGGTTTGATCGTGACCGGTTTTGCCGAAAAGACCGCGAACGGACTGTACAATTCAGCCGCCGCCGTATCGCAAACCGGAATCATCCAAGTCTATCGAAAGACTCATCTGTTTGCCGACGAGCAAGATCTCTTTCTCCCCGGGAACAGTGGATTCCGTGTCTTTCAGCATCATGGCGTTCGAATCGGGATGATGGTCTGCTTTGACTGGTTCTTTCCAGAATCGGCGCGGACGCTGGCGCTGAAACGGGCGCAGATCATCGCCCATCCGTCCAACCTCGTGCTGCCTTTTTGTCAGCAGGCGATGATCACGCGCAGCATGGAGAATGCCGTCTTCTCGATCACCGCCAATCGATATGGTAAAGAAGAGCTGCCCGCGAAGGATCTGGAGTTCACGGGGGCATCGCAGGTGTTGGATTCGAAAGGCAAGCGGCTGCTTCAAGCTCCGACTCTGGGTGATTGCGTCATGGTAACCGATATCGATCCGGCCGCGGCCGACAACAAGATGGTCACCGCACGAAATGATCTGATCTTGGATCGCCGACCCGACATGTACAACTGAGCACTCCGCTCCCGACCTGAGCAGCGAGCGTCTTGATCCCTATTCACGCTCAGCTTCGACCTAAACAAAACCGCGTCGGTACCTGCCGGGCAACTCCGGCTGGGCGACGCGGTTCTCTTTCAACTTTGCGACGAATCCCGATTCACCTCAATCCCAATAGCAGCAAAATCACGACTCCGACCGACAGCAAGATGCCGAGGCCATACATCATCGTCTTGGTCAGCGCCGGCCCCTCCTTGCCGCCCAATCCAACGGTCGTGCAGCCCACGATCACCTGGGCAGGAGAGAATACCGACCCGATCGCACCGCCCGCCGTTTGGGCCGCAAGTATAAGAGCAACTGGCAGAGTCAGCAGCTTGGCCGCGCTCGTTTGCAGCGGTGCGAAGATCACGTTGGAATTGAGATTGCTTCCAGTCACAAACGCGCCAAGGCTTCCGATGAAGGGGGCGACCAGCGGAAAGCCCGCGCCGGCGGCGCGGCCGATCCCGGTCGCCAACTCCAACGTCATCCCCGATTGCTGCATCGTGAACGCCATGGCGACCATCGCGACTATCCCTGCCGAAGAGGCCAGGGCGCTAGCCGACATTTGCCGAAGACTATGTGAAAACCAACCCTTGCCGTACCGGTTCGTGCTTTGATAGATCAAGAGGGTCAGAATCGACGCGTAGACCAGCTGCGCCGCCGGGTGGCCGAGCACGCTAATGGGCTGACCGCTTTCGGCTGGGGTCGTGTAGCCGGCGCCGGTGTTTAGCTCTGGGAAATCGACGCGGATGACGACGGAGTCGAGCGCTTGCGTCACCGGCGGAACGAACTGCGCCAGACTGATAATGACTAAGAGCACGAGGTACGGCATGAGGGATAACCCGATGGGCAAGTCCCCGCGCGCGCCCAGCGCGCCAGTTCTCTCGCCGCGCTCGACCGACGCGCTCGCTTCGTCTTCGACGGAGAGCGGACCGGTCTCCCCCCTGTGCCAGCGCCCAAGTCTCTTCTGAAACTGCACCAGGACGATGGCAAGACCGATCCCCGTTAACGCTGCGAGCAGCGCGGCGATCGTGTACAAGCCGGCGGACGCCGCCGCAAATTGGACGGCGCTCATGCCCAGACCGACCACGACCAGCAGCCCGACATTGCGCGCCAGAACGCGGATGCCCCCGATCGACCACAGGATGGCGAATCCGCATCCAAAGCACGCCAGGCCGAGCAACAGCGCAGCAGAGGGGGCGAGCGCGGCGGCCGGTTCATTGCTTGCCACGACGAGCGCCTGAAATGCGAGCCCGAGGGAGCCAAAAGTAACCGCCCAAGCGTGTCCGATTCCTGCGGCGACGACGGCCGCCACCGGCGTCATGCCGATGCCGACGAGGAGCGGAGCGACCACGGCGGTCGGCACCCCAAAACCGGAAACGCTTTGAAGGAATCCCCCAAAGATCCAGGCGAGGAGGAGCGCCTGTGCTCCACGGTCCGACGACAGCGCGGGTAACCGCGCGGCGATCGTCGTAATCCCGCCCGCACCATTCACGACGTGATAGAAGAAGAGCGCCGCCCAGACGATGTAAAGCACGTAAAGTGACAGAAGCAGCGACTTGGCCTGAGCGTACGCAATGACTTGCGGCCCGGCGCCAAATCTTGCGGCGGCGACGACGATCGCAGCCGCCCACCCGGCAACGCCGGCTCGCGCGGCGCCGAAACGAAAGCCGATCATCAGAACGAGAACGAGCGTTATCGGAAGTGCGGCGAGGAGCCAATTGACGAGCATCTTATCCTCTGACGGTGATGGGTTCGGGATCGCCAGGGCGCGCAGGCTTGCCCGGAACTGAGCGCGCCCCCGAGGCACGCGGCCGCTGGACACGCGAATGCGGAATGCAGAAACGCTCGGGACCGGTTGAAGGGCGCGCGTCGATCCCGGATGGGACGAGATTGCGAACGCGCCAGTGCGAGGTGCGGTCGGGAGGTCAGGGCGGGCGGTACGGCAACGACATCAGGTTCTCGGGCACGCGGCCGCGGGTTTCCGGCGGATGGATCGAGCGATCGGGCGCGGCGCTCAATCCGGCACGATCCAGGTGCCGTTCTTATGGTCCAGCGCTTGCATGATGGTTTCGGGCTTGGTTATCAGCGCGCGCCCTTTGGGGTTGGCCTCGAGGAACGAAATGCAGGCTTCGATCTTTGGTCCCATACTGCCGGAGAGGAAATGCCCCTGGGCCAGGTAGCGTTTTGCATCGCTGTACGTCATCTCGTCCAGCCATACTTGATTGGGCTGATTGTAGTTCAGGGCGACCTTTGCGACTGCCGTCGAAATGAGAAAAACGTCGACTTGCAGGTCGGATGCAAGGAGACTGCTCGCGCGGTCCTTGTCGATCACCGCGAGCGCGCCGTGCAGGTCACCCTTGGAGTCGCGTACCACGGGAATGCCGCCGCCTCCGACCGCGACGACGACAAAGCCTTGCTCGATCAACGCCCGGATGCCGCTCTGCTCCAATATCGCTTTGGGGATCGGAGAAGCGATCATGCGGCGCCACCCTCGACCGGCGTCTTCGCGGATGACCCAGCCTTCTTTCTCGAACTGAACGGCTTGGTCGCGCGAGGTAAAGCCTCCAATCCCTTTCGTCGGGTTGTGAAACGCCGGATCCTCGGCGTCGACCAGGACTTGGGTTACCACGGCCATAACGGACTTGTTCATCTGGCGCGTTCGAAACTCGTTGTGGAGAGCTCGGGAGATCATGTAGCCGATCGCGCCCTGGGTGTCCGCGCCAATGACGTCCAGCGGCGTCGTGTGGACCTGACTCGCGCTCAGCTCGTTGCGGCGCAGAATGAATCCGACCTGCGGGCCGTTGCCGTGCGTAATGACCACGTCCCAGCCTTGTTCGATCATGTCGGCAATGTGCCGGCAGGTCTCTTCAACCGCCTTGATTTGCGATGCGACGTCCTCGTGTTTGGTGTCCGCGATGAGCGAATTCCCGCCAATCGCGACGACCGCCGTTTTGTTGTCTTTCACTTCGACTCCCGGAAATCATCGTCTTGCTGCGGCTGGCCGAGCCAGCCCAAGGACCGTTCGATCTATCCAGTCCCCAGAATGCTCGTCAGCAGCGCCATGCGAATGGCGACGCTGTAAGCGATCGCCTCGAAATAAAGCTGGTGCGGCGAATCGTCGATCCGTAAGTCCATCTCTCCGGTGCGGCGCGGAAGCGTATGGGTCACGTAGATCGTCCGGCCTGTCTTGAGCCGCGCCTGGTCGAGCGTCTCGAATCGCACGCGATAGCTGTCCATCAACGCCTTAAAGGCCTCGGCCTCCTGGCCCTTTGGCGCACTGCATCCCGGCAAATAGACCAGGTCCACACTCGAAACGAGCTCGTTGAAACCATCCTGGTTCAGATCGAACACTTCTTGGACGTTGCCCAGCCCGCTCAGCTTTTCCATCACGTCGGCAGGCGTGCGGTTTGCTTTGGGACACGCCAACGTGACGATCGCTCCCATACGAGCCAGGCCGTAGGCCATCGAGTGGCCGGTGCGAGCGGCGACCAGGTCCGGGCTGGCGACGCAGACGCGCAAGCCGGCGATCCGGCCGTGGACGCGCCAAAGGGTGTAGAGATCAAGCAGCGCTTGAGTCGGGTGCTCCCAATTGCCAAACCCTCCGCTGATCAACGGCGATTCGCAGAATGCCGCGGCGCTCCTCGCTTCCATGTCGTTCGGGTGCCGCAGAACGACGACATTGGCATACTTGGAAACCACTTTGAGCATGTCGGCCAGGCTCTCCTCCTTGGCCGCAGCGGACGAAATGAGCGGAGTGGTCTCGGTAATGACGGCGCCCCCCAGCCGATGCATGGCCGTCTCAAAGCTCATACGCGTCCGAGTGCTGGGTTGAAAGAACAGGGCCGCCATGACGCTGCCGCAGAGTATGTTCAGCGACGATCGATTCCAGGGCTCGAGCAGCCGCGCGAGCTCGAACAGCGCGTAGATCTGGTCGTTCGTCAGATCGTTGATAGACAAGAGACAGTGCCCCTCAAAGTCGACTGCTTGGACGAGCTTCTTTATGGTATGGAGTCGGGTTGGATCCTTCATTTCTCTTCTCTCGCTTGGGTAGTTTTCCTTACGGACGAGGGGTTGTTTGGAGCGCTCTGCCGGGCCCGATCGCGCGGCCAGGTTTGCAGCTCAACCTCCCCCGAACAGCTTGTGCCACTCGCGTCCGATTCTCTCCATCAACGAGTTTGCGCCAGTCCTTCTCATGCGGTGCAGGTGAAACATGCCGAGCTGCCATTCGGTCATCCAGCGGGCGGCAAAGTCTCCCTGGATCGTTTCCTCAAAGACCTTTTCGATCTCTTGCCGGTTGATGACGCGCGGTCCGGTCATGCGGACGGCAAACTCGCAGGTGCGGCTGGATCGCTCGGAAATGTACGCTTCGATTCCGATCTCGTCCATGACGTCGATGACCGACCTCAGCGAGCGGACGGCTTTGGCATACGCAAAGTACGGCGGGTAGCCGTGCTCGACCATGACCTCGAATGTGGCCCGCATCAGGGCGATAGTTCCACCGTAGAGGGCCTGTTCCTCAAAGTTGTCCCCTTCCGTCTCCGAATCGAATTCCACCTCAACCACGCCGACGCGAGTGCTGCCAACCGCCTTGGCCAGCGCCAGCACGATCTGCAGCGCATTGCCGGTCACATCCTGATCGACCGCCACGGCTCCGTAGACGCCGGACCCGGCCAGGAATTTCTCGCGCACCAGGTGCCCGGGCGCGTTTGGCACAAAGAGCACCACGTTGACGTCGGAAGGGGGCCGGATCGCGCCGTACAGCACATTGAAGCCATGAGCGAAACTCAAGGTGGTGTTGGGTCTCAGGTTGCCTTGAATCGATTCCTTGTAGACAGAAGGCTGAGCCGGATCGGCCACGAGATAGTGCAAGACGTCGGCCGCCTTGGCGGCCTGGGCAATCGACATGACATTGAAACCGTCCGACTTGGCCCGGTTCCAGCCGTTCGACGCTTCCGTCGCTCCGACCACGACGTTCAAGCCGCTGTCGCGCAGGCACATGGCCTGCGGCTGGCCCTGGATGCCGTATCCGACGACGGCAATTACCTTGTCTTTCAAGACACCCAGTTGAACGTCCGCGTCGCGATATACCTGGTTCTTCATCTGGCCGCCTCCGCAATAACTTTTTGGCAAAGCCAAGGGGACACAGCGCCCCGTTCGAGTCTTACGCCGGCCCGGATCAGATCGGATCGTAATCGCGGTTGACTTCTTTGTAGACTAGATAGCGCATCTTCTCCCACCCCGTGGCAATCGCGAACTGCGGGCAGTACGGCGCCATGTAAACAAAGTCGTCCTTCTGAACCTCGACATAGTCGCCGTTCAGCCAGTAGATCGATCGTCCCTGGAGCAGGTAAAGCGCATGCTCCATGATGTGCGATTCGACGAAACTGAAATAGTTCCCGGGATCGAACGAAAGCAGGTTGAACCCCATGTCAAAGGCCGGGTCCTGATAGGGAACAAGATACTGTTCCATGTACGTGTCCTCGGGGTGTGCGTCGACCTGGCGCTCATTCGAGACGATGGGCTTGGGGACCTCCGTACCTTCCGCTTCAAAATATTGACGACGCAGCCACAAAACACGACACGTCTCCGCGCGACTGACAAACTCGTACGCACAATGCGGAGGCGCCCATACGTACCCGCCGTCGAGGAGCTCGTACGATTTTCCGCCCAGGGAGAGCGTGATCTTCCCTTCTAGAACGTAGAGAAACGCCTCCAGAGGTTGGTCGACCGGTTTGGCCGTGCCTCCCCCCGACGAGAGGACCAATTCGTGCGCAACGTAGTGGTGAGACAGCGGGGGCGCGGCGAGTACCTGGGCCACTCCCCCCTTGAGGATGGGGAGCGTGCTCGTGACCCTATTCGCTCGCGGCAAGATGGCGTAGCTGCCCGGCTTGTTAATGGCACGACAGCGAGAGATGATGTCTCCATCAGACGCGACGAGTCTTTGATTTTGCATGTCCCGCTCCGATAAGGTCTAGTCAGTCTATGCTGCGGCCTCTTGCAGCTGTCGTCCGAGACCGCGGGCCTAGTTTCGACTCTTGAACCGGTCGAAGGCTAGTCTGTCCAGCAGCCAGGACTTGTCGCCCGTCGCGATATAGCGAGCCAGATCGCGTCCTGCCATCGGACCCTCGATCACGCCGTTCCCGCCAAACCCCACGGCCAGGAGATAACCGTCCACGCCCGACTCGCCCAGGATCGGCAGGAAATCCGGCGGTTCGGCTCGATAGCCCAGCCAGGAGAATGAAGCCTGAGTGTCCAAGAGCCCCGGCGCGAATTTCTCCAACTCTCCAAAGATGAAATCCAGAAAGTACTGGTCGGTTCCGCCGCGGGGCGCAAGCGCATCGGGGTCCCAAATGCCCGCATGCATCGGGTCGTTCAAGTCCATTGTCAGATGTGCCTTGCAGATAAAGATGTTGTCGTGATCGGGCCGGGCGTAAAAGGTTGGGTATTTGAGCACGGGGAAACGATAGCTGAGCTTTTTGCTTGGCGGAACCAAAAAGAACGCTTCGGCTTTGGTGTGCCACAGCGGCAGCTCGAGGTCAACCATTCGTCCGGTAAAGCGCGCCCACGGGCCGGTCGCATTCACGACGACGTCAAGTTCAAAATGTCCCGCGCTCGTGTCCACGCCGGTCACGCGGCCGCCCGCGAGCGTCACTTTTTCGACCTTTGTATACGTGTGGATCTTGGCGCCCTTTTGCCGCGCCTTGCGGGCGAACGTGTTGGCCGCGAGAGGCGCATCAAAGTACCCATCGTCTGCAGTCCAGCCCGCGCCCAGAATGCCCTCCGTGGCGAGGTCGGGGACGATCGCTCGAATTCGATCCGGGTCCTCGATCCATTCGGCGCAATAGCCGGTGGCCGTAGCGAGGGCGATTCCCTGTTTCACGAACTGCTGGACCTTTTCGTCGGTCGCGACCACGAGCGTGCCCACGTTGGCAAACCCGGCGGACCCTTTTTCCTCCTGCTCCATCGCGCAGTACGAACGAAAGCCAAGCAGGCGGACCGGCCAGAACTCGTGGCTCACCGAGTCGTCGAACAGACAAACGGTCCCCGCCGATTTGGCAGTCGTGCCAGACCCGATCTGGTCTTTGTCAAAGAGCGTAACCTCTACATTCTCATATTCTGTTAGGTGGTATGCCAGTGCGGTGCCGACAATTCCTCCGCCGATGATGCCCACGCGCTTTGCGTTCATCGCGCCCCTCCTATGTTTTATGGGATTATGCACGCCATAACGCCGTTCTGGGCGTGCAGCCGATTTTCGGCTTCGTCGAAGGCTGTCACTCCCCATTTCCCGTCGAGGACCGCGTCCGTCACCTCGTAGCCGCGTTCGCAGGGAAGGCAGTGCATGTAACGCGCGTCCGGCTTGGCGAGCCCCATGCGTCTTTCGTCGGCGATCCAGTCCTTGTACTTGGAGAACAGCTTTGCCATTTCGTCCTGTTGCGGTTCTTTGGTGCAGGGCGGCAGCAGGTCGAGGCATACATAGTTCTTGGCGTACACGACGTCCGCGTTCTCGCATGCGTCGTCCATGCAATCGACCGTGGTGAAGGTTCCTCCGTTCGCCTGGACGTTCGTTTGGATCGCCGCTTGAATCTCCGGGTCGATCCTCATTTCGGGCGGATGCGCGAAGACGATGTTTGGGCCGAAAAAGCTTGCCGCGTACATGAAATCGTGGTGCGGCGCGATGGGTTTTTTTACGCTCGGCGAAAAGGTCCAGGACACGGCCAGCTTGCGTCCGTGCAGATCGTTTCCAAAGAGCTCGCGCAACGTCATCACGTCGGCCATCCCTTGACAGGGGTGGTAGATGTTGTCCTCCATGTTAATGACCGGCTTGTCCGACCATTTGGCGAACTCGCGGATGATGCGCAAACCCTTGTCGTACACCCAGCCGACCTTATCGCCGAGGATGCGGATGGCGATGCAATCGCCCATTCGCGAGAGAACGCGCGCCACGTCGGATATCCGCTCCGATTGGTAAGGGACATCCTCGCCTTCCAAAGTCGGCAAGCGCGTCGCCTCCGGCACAAGAAAATTCCCGTGTCCCCCGAGCTGGAATATGCCGGTTTCGAAGCTGTTCCGGGTGCGCAGCGACGGATTGAAGAACAGCATGAACAGAGTTCGGCCTCTCAAGACATCGTCGTGAGGCCGCCGCATTGTCGAATCCGCTTTTAGCTGGAGCCCCACCTGGAGCATCGTCTCGATTTCGGCTTTGGTGAAATCGCGCAGCGTAATAAAGTCGCGCCCCTTTAGACCTTCCGTAATCACCTGTTCCTCCTCCCTGTCGTCGGCCTAGCGGCCAAGAACGTATCGAGCGGCCGCCGATGCCATAAGGGCGGTCGCCAACACCAACGCGGATTCGTCAAAGTCGAAACGCGGGTTGTGATGGGCGCAGTGAAAACCCAATTCCGGATTCGCAGAGCCCACGTGAAAGTAACAGCCCGGGATGTGCTCCATTATGAAAGCCATATCGTCGCTGCCCGTCATCCGCTCGCAGCGCACCTTGTTGCCGCCCACGATTTTTTCCGCCGCCTCCTTCACCACGGCTGTCACCGCCGGATCGTTCACGACCGCCGGGTTCACTTCCTCTATGGAAATCTCGGACGAGCAACCCAGCGCCGACGCGACGCCGCCGACGATCTCACGCGTGCGTTGGGCTGCCGTCTCGCGAACGTCCGGCATGAACGATCGGATGGTCCCGGATAGCTCGGCACGCTCGGGTATAGCATTGAAGGTGTCGCCGGCGCGCAGAGTACCGATCGTCAGTACGGCAGTCTCGAGCGGGTTGACGTTGCGGGAGATGACAGTTTGCAGCGCAGTCACGATGTGGCACGCTGCCACGACCGGGTCGCGCGCCAAATGCGGCAGCGCGCCATGCCCCCCCGAGCCGGTGATCGAGCAGGTCAAACGATCGGAAGCCGCCATAATCGGCCCGGGTGTGACTCCGACCGACCCGACGGTCATCTGGTTCCACAAGTGCAGCGCCAGCGCGACGTCAGGCCTCGGATCCTCGAGCACGCCATCCCGGATCATCGCCGCCGCGCCGCCCTGTCCCTCTTCGGCGGGCTGGAAAACGAACTTGATCGAGCCGGCCATCTCGCGCCGTCGCTCCGACATGATCTTGGCCACCGCCAATCCAATGGCCACGTGACCGTCGTGGCCGCAGGCGTGCATTTTTCCAGGTACAACCGACGTGTATTCCGCTTTAGATTCTTCCATGATGGGGAGCGCATCCATATCGAAGCGCAAGAGAAGCGTCGGGCCGGGTCGTGTTCCCACAAAAACTCCCACGACTCCCGTCTTGCCAATTCCTTCGGTTACTTGCAGTCCAAGCTCGTGTAGTTCCGCAGCCACCAAGGCGGCGGTCCGCTCTTCCTCGAAGCCGAGCTCAGGGTGCCGGTGGAGGTCCCGGCGTCGAGCGACGAGTTCAGGTTTTAGCGCTTGCGCGATTGCCATCATGTCATTGGGCATGGAGACCTTCCCGAAGGTTGCGAGGAAAATGCGGGAATGAGTGCTGGACCAGGGCCCGAGCAACGTCAGCGGACAACCAGGCCGACGAGGGAAAATGATACGGTGCGCCACAGAGCCGGACGAGCCGCGTATACCGGGCGATGCGTGTCTGACACCACGGCGTGCCGGCGCACGATCGGCCGCCGGGCTGGATTCGCCGGAAAGTACAGCCCGTCATATCACCGATCGAGCGTCAATCCAGCGCTTCCACTCGCGCCCGGAGCGACCTGACCTCACGGCTGGCGTCCCGTTTGAGCAGACGCCCGAAGCCGGGAGGGACCTTTACTTCGCCGTTCTGATAGACAAGCGTCCCGCGCACAAAGGTCTTCTCGACGGCGCCCTTGAATGCCGTGCCGACGAACGGGCTCAACTTGTGCTTCGAGAGAATTTGGTCGGAGGTATAGACCCACTCCTTTTCCGGATCGACGACGACCAGGTCTGCATCGGCGCCCGGCCACAGGTGTCCTTTGTGAGGGAACAGACCGTACGTCCGCGCCGGCGTCAACGAGGTCATGCGAACCAATTGGCTGAGAGAGAGCCCGCGTCGATGCACGCCGAACGTGAGCAATACCGGCAGCATCGTCTGATTTCCGGTAATGCCGCCCCACGCGCGCCAGATGTCCTCCGCGCCGGCTTGCTTCATGTCGGGGGGACACGGACAGTGGTCGGAAGCAATGATGTCGACGCGATCGCTCAAGACCTGATTCCACAAGTCCTCGACGACCCGGCGCGGTCGAAGGGGCGGGCTGCACTTGGCAACCGGTCCCAAACGCGTGAGATCGTCTTCGTCCAGAGCGAGGTAGTGGGGGCAGGTTTCGCCCGAAACCCTTGCGCCGGCCGCCCGGCCGCGCTGAATGGCTTGAAAGCTCTCGCTCGTGGTCGCATGGACGATGTGAAGGCGAGCGCCGGTGTGGGCCGCTGCGAGGATCGCGCACTGGATCGCTTCAAGTTCGGCCAATGGGGGCCTCGATTCGCCCCAAGCCAAAGCGTCCTTGCGCCCGGCGCACTGCAAACGATTCATCATCCCGCGGGTCAGGCTGTCGTCCTCGGCGTGCACTCCAACGACGTTGCCCAGTTTCGCGATCCGCTCCATGCCTTGATAGAGCGCGAACGTGTCCACCATCTGCAAATCGCTGCCCGCGTCGCACATGAACGCTTTGAAGCCGACCACTCCCTCGGCGTGCATACCCTCGAGTTCGCCATAGTTGCTGGGTTCGAGCAGGCCCCAATGGCCGTAGTCGATAACGGATTTGTCACGGACCGCCTCGCGCTTGACGCGCAGCGCGGCTACACTCCGGGTCGGCGGGAGGGCGTTGAAGGGCATTTCGAGGGTCGAAGTGATTCCGCCGGCAGCGGCGGCCGCGCTCCCGGCGTAGTAGCCTTCCCATTCCTCGCGACCCGGCTCGTTGAGGTGCGTGTGGGAGTCGACCAGCCCGGGCATGAGCAGCCTGCCCGACAGGTCGACGACTTGCTCGGCAGCTATGACTTGTCCGCCCTCTACAACCTCGGCGATCTTGCCGTCTCGAATCGCCAATCCACCCGAGAAAACGGCGTAGTCGGTGGCGATCGTCGCATTCGCCAGGAAAATATCTGCTTTCATGATCGAACGGTTAGCCTCAGCAGCGCTCGTTCAACCTGGGATGTTTCGGCGCACGACTTGTGCGTCATTTGCCCAGGCCGAGCAAGCGGAGCGCGTTGTCCGCCTGCATCAAGAGCCGCGCGGATTCTTCCACTTTGGCGAGCTGGACGCGCTTGATTTCGTAACGTTGGTCGAAGTACGGCGCGCCGCTCCCGAACAGCACGCGCTCGCCGCCGAATTCGCCAACCGTCTCTTCGATAAAATCCTGACGGTAGACGCCGGCGGTATCGACATACAGATTCTGCGCATGACGGAGCGCGAGTGTTGCGTCCGCCTGTCCGAGTCCCGTGATGTTGATCTGGCCGCCATTGCTCATCACGATTTGAACCTTCGGCCAGCGTGACGCCAACTCCAGAACCTGCAAGGCCTCGGACATCCACGGGTAGCCGCTCGCGATGAGGAGCGGGACCCGGCGTTCCAGAGCGATGGCCATGAGCGGATCCAGAATCTTCAAGTCGCACTGGAACGTCTCTTCCCATGGGTTCAGATAAAGGGCGCGGACACCCAGCGTGTCCAGCGCTCGCCGGAGCGAGTCACCCGCCGTGGGCTGCCAAGGATCCACGCGCGCCGCTCCGAACAAGCGATCCGGACGTGCCTTGACTGCCGCGGCGAGGCTCGCGTTCGCCTGGTCGAGGTTGTATGAGAGCGGCTTGAACGGACAGGCCAGCGCCTTGTCGATCTCGAGCGAATCCATCCGCTTGAGGAGCTCGTCGGCGGTTTGACGCGTCCCGTCAAAGCTCTCTCCCAGGAATACCCGGAAATCAAATATCATGTGTCACCCCCTCCAGGATCCGCTGGATGTTGCCGGAAAAGACCAGGGCCTCGTCCTTCTCAGACAACCCAGCGAGTCGTACTTTCTCCACCTCCAGGATGGGAACACACCCCGGCCCATCGCTCGCGTACATCACTCGCTCGGCCCCGATGGCCTCGACGGCGCGGCGGATCATGGCCGGGTAGGGCATGGCGGAGGTGTCCAACAAAACGTTCGGAAGCGCTTGGGCGACGCGGATGGCGGCCTCCACGTGAAAGTATCCACCCATGTGCCCCAGGATCACCAGGGTCTCGGGACACTGACGCGCCGCTTCCGCGATCTCGCCCGGCAAAGCCAAGGGTTCATCGCCGCTGTGGAACAGCACCGGCGCGTGGTAGAGAGCGGCGCGATGCATCACGCGCAGCGTACCTCCGAAATAGGGAAAGCCCACGTAACTTACCGTGTGCAGCTTGATCCCCATCATCCGATAGTCCCGCAGGGCGCGGTCCAGCGTCTCGAGCGCGAGCGGGGATTCGGCGTGGATCCGAGCGTAGCCGATCAACCGGTCCGGATAACGCGCGACCCCGTCGGCGACGTACGTCAAGGCAGGGTCGTCCGGCGTAGTGGCATCGCGGTACGTCATGACGATGGCCTTGTCCACGCCGGCCTCGTCCATTAACGGCAGCAATACTTCCGGCGGGTCGATCCAGCCGAAGGTCTTGGCCTCGTCTATATGTGTATGCGAATCGATGATCATAGTGCTCCTTCCTTCCGGCGCGGTTAGAGG
Source organism: Chloroflexota bacterium (assembly GCA_023380675.1). The sequence goes on along the minus strand of JAMCRS010000396.1, from coordinate 3,562 downwards.
CCCAGATAGGCGCGACGCACGTGATCGTTCTGCAGCATTTCCGGACCGGGCGCGCGCAAAACGATCTCGCCATTTTCGACGACGAATGCTCGGTCTGATATCTCGCACGAGAGCTGCACGTTCTGTTCGACGAGCAGCACGGATATCCCGAGGTCTTTGTTGATCCGGACGACCATGTCGCAAATGGACTGCACGAGCTTGGGGGCCAGGCCGAGCGACGGCTCGTCGAACATGATCAGCTTGGGCGAGGCCATGAGGGCGCGTCCGATGGCGAGCATCTGTTGTTCGCCGCCGGAAAGAGTGCCGGCATCCTGTTTTTCACGTTCCGACAAGATCGGAAACAGGTCGAACACCGAGCCCTGTCGGCGGGCAAGTTCGGCACGATTGGAGACCAGGTAGCCGCCCATTTCCAGGTTCTCGCGGACCGTCATGTCAGGAAACAGCAGCCGGCCTTCCGGCACCTGGACGATTCCGGCGGCGACGATCTGGTGCGGCTCCAGTCCGTCGATCCGTCTTCCCATAAAGCTGACCCGTCCGGCGCGCGGTTTGACCGTGCCGGAAATGGACTTGAGCAGCGTGGTCTTGCCCGCGCCGTTCGCCCCGATGACGGAAACGAATTCCCCCTCGGCCACGTCGAGGGAAATGCCTTTCAACACCAGCATATCGCCGTAGCCGGCTTCAAGATTCTCGACTTGCAGCACTCGTCTTGACCTCCCCCAGGTAGGCGTCGATCACCGCTTGGTTTCGGACGATCTCGTCCGGCTTGCCTTCCGCGAGTTTTTCGCCGTGATGGACGACCACGATTCGCGCGGCGAGCGACATGATGACCTTCATCACGTGCTCGACCAGCAAGAGCGCGACACCCGTCTGGCTCACCCGGCGCACCATCGCGATCGTCTCGTCCATTTCGGTCGGCCGCAGCCCCGACATGGCTTCGTCGAGAAGAATGATCTTGGGCTCAGTGGCCAGCGCCCGCGCGATTTCGAGGCGCTTGCGCGTGGCAACGGGCAGGCCCCCGGCCGATTGTCGCGCGATCGACGTCATCCCCAGGAAATCGATGACTTGTTCCGCCTTATCCCGGGCCGTGCGCTCGCGGCTCGTCCGGTTGTAGGCGCCGACCATCACGTTGTCGAACACGCTGATATCCTTGAAGGGCCGGACGACCTGAAAGGTGCGCGCCAGGCCGGCCTGGCAAACCTGGTCCGGCCTCAGGCCCGTAATGTCCTTGCCGTCGAAGACGACTTGACCGGCGT
>JAMCRS010000396.1:0-2299 GCA_023380675.1 Chloroflexota bacterium | reverse complement strand
CACGCCGACGATTTCGCCGCGATCCACTTGGAAACTGAGGTCGTGCACGGCGACCAATCCGCCGAACCGCTTGGTGATGCCTTTGACTTCTAGCAGTGACAATTTGCCTCACTCCTTCGCGCTATTTGTGGGCGCTCGCCAGCAGCCGCTGCCTCAGTTTTTCGTACGGTCGCTGGAGCAGGCCGACGACTCCGCGCGGGAGGAACAGAACAAAGAAGATGAGAAAGGCGCCGTAGACGATGAGGCTGCTGCCGGCGCGTTCGGCCGAGAGCCATCCCCGGATCAATTCCGCAAAGGGTTTGTTCAAGATGGCCCCAAAGACCGGGCCGGCGAGTGTGCCCAGGCCTCCGATAATGGGCGCGGCCAAGGCCATCTCGACCGTGTAGGCAAGGTTGAACACGCTCGGGGGATCGACGAACGCGATATACATCACGTAGAAACCGCCGCCGAGGCCGGCCATTGCCGTGCCGATCGTGACAGCCAATGTCTTGTAGAGCGCGGTATTGACCCCAAGGGCCGCCGCCGCCGCCTCGTCTTCGCGAATCGCCAGAAAGTACTTGCCCATCTTGGAACGATGAATGGCGTATTGAGCGAGGATGCCAAACAGAAGGATCCCCAAACCGATGTAGAGGTAAGGCGCTTTGCCAACGAACTCCATCCGCTCGACCCGTTGGCCGCTGAGGGTCAGCCAAATCCCCTCGCCGCCGCCAATGAATTTGATCTTCATGAAGAGGACGCGCAGGACCGTCATCAGCGCGATCCCGAATAGCGCGAAATAGTCCGCCTTGAGGCCGTAGCGCAGTGTGATGATCGCGACCAAGAACCCGAGCAAGCCGGCGGTCAGTGCGCTCAGGGGAATCCCGATCCACGGGCTGATGTAAAAGCGCTCCAGAAGGACGATGGTGGTGTAGGCCCCGATTCCGACAAATATGAGGTGCGCGATCATCAATTGACCCGCCAGGCCGGCCACGATATTCCAGGTTATGCCGACGTAGGCATAGATCACGGTCAGAATGATAATGCTCATGTAGTACGGAGATTTTACCGCCAGCGGCGAACACCCGATGGCGATCAAGGCGAGCATCGTCGCGATCACTTGCACCTTGTCCCAGTCCAGCACGATCTCGCGCAGCCAGCTCACGCCGCCTTGAGTCCGTTTCACACGTTCAAGGGAGTGGATGTCTGCCTCGTTCATGTCTTGGTCCTTCCAAAGAGCCCTTGTGGTCGCAGCAGCAGGACGAGAATAAAGACCATCATGCTGACGATGACCTTGACGTCGCTCCCGAGGAACAATCCGCCGTAGGCTTCCGCGACGCCGATGATCAACCCTCCAAAAAATGCGCCGATGAAGTTGCCCATGGTCCCGAGCACGACGACCACGAACGCGGTAACCGAAAACAGCTGACCCACGGTCGGCGTCGTCGGGTATGATGGGGAGAGCAGAGAGCCGGCCACGCCGGTGACGGCGACGCCGATTCCAAAGGTGAGCATGTAGATGAACTTGACGTTGATGCCCATGAGCTGCGCCGCCTCGCGCGACTGCGAGCAGGCCCGGATCGCCTTGCCGGTCTTGGTGCGCTGAAGGAAATAGTAGAGGCTGCCGGCGATCACCATCGACGCCAGGAACGCGATCATGCGCGGAAGGTTGAGCACGAGCCCCGCGAAGCGGAATCCGAAGGAGGAGTACGGCACGAGCACCGTCATTGGCTGTGCGCCCAGGAAGAATTGAACGAGGCCGGTCAGAAGGGTCGAGACGCCGAGCAGCAGCAGGATTTGCATTAGAACGTGCGCGTTCAGTATTCGCTGGACCAGCCCCAGTTGGATGAGCGCCCCGGTGGCAAAGAGGGCGGCCGCAGACAAAGGGATCGACAGGTAGGGATCGATTCCGAGGAGAGTGAAGGCCAGGTAGCTTACGTACATTCCGAGCATCAAGAACTCGCCGTGCGCGAAATTGATGATCATCATGACGCCGTAGATGAGCGTCAGGCCGATCGAGACGAGCGCGTAGATGCCGCCGGTGAAAACGCCGTTGATCAGTGTCTGGACGAGAATATCTGCTTGCATAAGCACGCTCCGGTAGACTAGTCTCCGGCGGCCTTGCCGCCCGTTGCCAATGTCGTGGAGGGGGTGGACGGAGCATCCCGCGAGTTGGAGATGCCCCGTCCATGGAGGTGAAGGGAATTACTGTTGACGCGCGTCCCAGCTGGGCACTGGCCAGATGGGATCGGCTACCTTGAGTTCTTTCGGCCAGATCACGGGCTGCTTACCGCCCTGGTACTGGGCGATGACGGTGCGGGCT
>JAMCRS010000395.1 GCA_023380675.1 Chloroflexota bacterium | reverse complement strand
GCGATCCCGTACCTGTAGAGACGTGTCGGTGACACGTCTCCGTGCGACGAGGTTCGCGACACGTCCCCTATTGGACAATCCACGCGATGCAAACGATCCCGTACCTGTAGAGACGTGTCGGTGACATGTCTCTTTGTGACGAGGTTCGCGACACGTCCCCTTCCAACAATCCTCGCGACGCACGCGATCCCGTACCTGTAGAGACGTGTCGGTGACACGTCTCCTTGCGGCGAGGTTCGCGACACGTCCCCTATTGGACAATCCTCGCATCTCACGCGATCCCGTACCTGTAGAGACGTGTCGGTGACACGTCTCCGTGCGACGAGGGTCGCGACACGCCTCCTTCGGTTCTATGTCAAAGATGTCCGCTCGCCTTACGGGTTCCGCCCGCGTGCTCCTCGCCGCCACGTGTAGGTGCCAACGGCGACCCCCGCCACGACCATCAAAGCCCCAATCACCACCCATTCCGGCTTTCCGTACATCACCTGGCTCGGCAGGACCCGCATCCCCTGAAGAAAAAATACGCCTCCGCCGAGCACGAGCACGACACTGACCGCGTAACTAATCCACTTCACGGATTCCCTCCAGCCCGGATACGCAGCCTTTTCTCCCATACCCACCCGACGGCGCCGGCAATAAGCGCTTCGACGATGGTGAGACCGGCGAGGTAAAGCGCCGTGTCGAACCAGAACCGCACGGGATAGAATTGGATCAGGCTGTCCGAATAATTGAACAACCACGTGTCGCCTGAAAAAAACACGTGGTGAAAGTCGGTGAAGAACGTATCAAAGCCGGTAGCGGCAAAAAAGCCGATCGCGCCGAACAGCGCGATCGTCAGCAGGCCCCCGACGAACAGTCCGCGCGCCGCCAGCGCGCGAGTCACCGCCGAGCTCGCCAACGTCGCCAGGATGACGAGCAACAGCAGGCCGTCCATGGCGTGGAAAACGGTGACCTGCGCGATCAGTACGCGCACGTCCACCATGTGATTGATCTCCCGCTCGTTGTAGACTCCCAATCCCTGGAACGCCTCGAAATTGATATTGCCGCGCTCGTACTCGATCGATTGCGCGGCGTTGTACCGCCGGACCTGATCGTCGAACCGGTCTGCCTTGGGAAAATCCGATTTGCCGTACTCAAAGTCGAGATACTGGGGTGTCAGGAACAGATAGAGGTTCGACAACACGATGAACGGCGGCATGAGGACCACCAGAATGGCCATGAGCACATTCGCGAGCCAGCGAGGCATCGGGACTCCTTTGGAAAGGGATCGAAATTATCGTCCGGCCTGCGGCCGGCGCGAACGTTGGCGTGTTCCGCCTACTGTTCTCCCAACGCGTACCTCACGATAATACTGTCGATCAGGTTCTCGACCGGCGCGTGATCGTCGGTAAAGACGGGCGAGTCTTGCGTCGCCACGCGGACCGACGCAAGCGACTGGGCCGCCACCGTGCGGAGGTATGGATTGTCGATCTGCCCGACGTTCGAAACAAAACCGTCGAGGTGGCTCGCTTCCTTGGTGCCGACGATCAACGTATTCGCGTTGTTGGGGTGGTCGATCAAGTACACGGTCGGGAATACCTGTCGCAGAGTCGCCGCGAGCGCGTCGACGAGCCGATAGTCGGTGCCGGTGCGCGCGGCGTTCACCGCGACGACGCCGCGTGCGGTTAGGTGATCGCTCACATCGCGAAAGAACTCGACCGTCGTCAGGTGGAACGGGATGTACGGTTGGCGGTACGCGTCTACGGCGATGACGTCGTAGGTCCCCGCTCGGGTCTGCAAATACAAACGCCCGTCGTCCGCGATCGCGTGCAGGTTCGGCTCTGTCATCCCGAAATACTTTTGACCGACGGTAATGATGGCTGGATCGAGCTCGACCCCGTCGATCGGTATTGGCCCGTAGACGGCTGTATACTCACGCGCGGTGGTGCCGGCGGCGAGTCCGATCAGCAAAAGGTTCTTCGGCGGCGCGGGGCTGGTGAAATACGGCGCGATCAGGAACAGGTCCCAGATTCCGCCCGATAGGACCCTGTCGGCCCGGTACGCCGATTGGTACGCCTGCCCCTCGTTAACCGTCAGCAGCCGCCACCCGCCGCTGTCGTCGATCACCTGGATAAAGTTGTAAAACGAGTCCTTCTCGTACACGAGGCCCGGCTCCGCTTTCACGACGCCGCTCGAGCCGGCCGCGGCGAGCGCCGCGATGGCCGCCAGGAGCAGCGCGTACCGCAGCGCGCGACCCCGCTCTGATTCGAGCGCGATGCCCGCGATCGCCCCCACCAAAAGCGCAACCGAATAGGCCAGATAGGTCCCGCGCGTGCCAAGCAGGTCGAACAGAACGAATACGGTGACGAACACTCCCAGGATGCTGCCAAAAGTCGAGAGCGCGTACAGGTTGCCGGCGGTGGCGCCGCTCGTGGAAACCTCGCGCGTGCTCAGACGGATCGCGAAGGGGGATACGCATCCCAACAGCGTCACCGGCACGACGAAGAGGACGAGTGTGCCGGCGAACGACAAGAGACCCAGGCCGGCGCTAAAATTCTGCAATGCCGGGATCGCGAGGCTCAGAAATGGCCCCGCGACAAACGGGAGGACGCCGACCGCAAAACCGGCCCAGGCGACGATGCGGTACAGCGTGCCCGGTCGCGGGTCCCGATCAGCCCATCGACCTCCGACGTAATAACCAACCGTAAGATAGACGAGGATCAGACCGATGACGTTCGCCCAGATCAGGATCGAATCGCCGAAGAAAGGACGCAGCAGCCGCGACGCGGCCATTTCTATCCCCATCACGGCCGTGCCGCTCAGGAAAACGATCGCCATCAGGAAATAGCGTTTCAAATTCTTGTCGTCGCTCCTCGTTGGAATCCGGCTGATTATATCGTCATTAACTGTTTACCGCAACGGCAGATTTGGGGGCCTGAAAGGTTGCCGCGCCGGCCTTGTTGTGATAAAATACCTTGCGAATGCGGCGTCGAGCGCCGGAACTCATCGGGTAATCGCCGTTCGCGAACAACCACCTGAAAGGTAGCGGATGCATCGAAGCGAGCCTCATTTGCCATTAGTTGTTCTTGGCTTCCTTGCGGCGTTGAGCTTGATCGGCGTCGGCTGCTCGGTCCTGCCGTTTTCGAGCGCCACGCCTCCGCCGAACACGCTCGCCTACGATGCGCCGGTGTCGCTCGTCGTCAAGAATGGCGCCCTGCTGCCTGGCACCTCGCTCGCGTATTCAGGCAAGACCGAGACCGGCGCCGGCAAGATGATGATCACCGGCCTTGCCGCCCCCAAGCAGGTCGGCGACGCGGTCGACTGGAATGGAACTCCCGTTCCGGACGTCGATGTCCGCTTGTCCACCCGCGTCGCCAGTTTTGACGATCAGTCTATCACGCTGATCGGCACTTCGCATGTCGAGATCAAAAAAATCACTGTGCAGCCCGGCGGCGCCGGCGGCACGGCGCTGATGGAATTCAATGCCCCCGTGTCTTTTTCATTGAACAAGGACGAATCGATCCCGGGGACCAATCTGATTTACGGCGGTTCGACGGCGGACGGAGCCAAGTTTGTTGGCCTGGACGGCTACCCCTATCGCAAGTCACTCGATTCCCTGCAATACGTCGGACGGGTCAATCCAAAGGTCTTTTTGAAGCTGGATTTGCGCGTCTTGACTTTTTCCGAGTCGAACGTCGTGTTGGGCGGCACCGCCGACGTCAAGATCGAATCGCAACAATAAAGGAGCCCGTGTGCCCGACCAGGATTTGAACGAGACAAAGCTCGTCGCGGAAGCGCTCGCGTCGCAAGACCAGCACGTCGACATCCGCGTCCCGGCTCGTCACAACCCCATCCTGCAGCGGATCATCGAACGCGTGAATGCGGACGAGGAGCTGTACGCACTCTGGCAAGCGATGAACGTAAACGCGGTCGAGCGCCTGGGCATGAGCGACCACGGGCCGGTCCATTTCCAGATCGTCTCCAATATCGCGCTCAAGCTCCTGCGGCAGTTGAGCGAGCGCGGCGTGGTCCCCAGCATTGTCCACGACCACAAAATGACGAATCACGACGCCGAGGTGGTCGTGGTCTTGGGCGCGCTGCTGCATGACCTGGGGATGTCGATCCATCGGATCGACCACGAGCAGTACAGCCTGTTCGTTGCCCTGCCGAAGATCGACCAGCTCCTCGACGGCCTCTACCCCGTCGGCGCGCGCACGATCGTCCGCTCGGAGACGCTTCACGCGATCATCTCGCATCGCAGCGACGGCCATCCCCTGACGGTCGAAGCCGGCGTCGTCCGCGTGGCCGACGCGCTCGACATGACCAAAGGCCGTTCGCGCATTCCCTTCGAGGCCGGCGTGGTGAACATCCATTCCCTGTCCGCCGCGGCGATCGAGCAGGTGGAGATCCGTTCCGGCGCGGAGAAGCCGATCCACATCAGCGTTCGCATGAGCAATTCCGCCGGCATCTTTCAATTGGACGAGCTGCTCAAGGAAAAACTGCACGGGTCGGGGCTGGAACGCTACGTCGAGGTGGAAGCGACCATCGAGGGCGAGACAGAAAAGAAGCTCGTCACTGTATTCAGGATGTAAGGTTCGCGCGACCGGGCCCTTGAAGCGAGACCGAGGCTTTGGCCGCGGCATGAGCTAGATACGCCGCCGGCTGGAGCCTCGACTCTTGATACGGGTTGACCGCGCGGCGCCGATCGCGCTGTGGGGTGAGTTTGTCCGGATTGATACAGACGACGGAACTGACCAAGCAATTCGACGACTTGACGGCGGTGGACCATCTTAGCCTGACGGTCGACGAAGGCGAGTTGCTCGCGCTCTTGGGCCCCAATGGCGCCGGAAAGACGACGACGGTCCGCATGCTCACGTCCATCCTCAAGCCGACGTCGGGGTCGGCGTCGATCGCCGGTATCGACGTGAGTCGCGAACCCGGCAAGGTGCGCCACCTCGTCGGGCACCTGACGGAATTTCCGGGTCTATACCTGCGCATGCGCCCCTTTGAATACTTTGAGTTTTTCGGCGAGCTGCAGGGGATGTCGCACGGCGATTCACGCACGCGGGCGGAAGAGCTCGTCAAGCACTTTGGACTGTGGGACGCGCGGAACAAGCGGATGGGTGAATTCTCCAAAGGCATGCGGCAAAAGGCGGCTCTGATCCGGGCGATGCTGCACAACCCGCGTGTCCTCTTCCTGGACGAGCCGACCTCCGCGATGGACCCGCACAGCGCCAAACAGGTCCGCGACGCCATCTCCGACCTGTGCAGCCGCGGTCACACCATCGTCCTTTGCACTCACAACCTGCACGAGGCGGAGCTGCTCGCCAATCGGATTGCCGTGATCCGGCGCGGTCGCTTGGTGGCGCTGGGCTCGCCGGAGGAGCTCAAGCGTCGTTTGCTCGGATTGCCGATCTGGCAGGTCCGGCTGGCGCGCCCCCTGGGGCGACCGTGGCCGGACTTGAACGGCCGTCTGCAAGTCGAAACCCAGGACGAATTCACTTTCGCCTATCGGACCGATTCACCCGAGACCGTCAACCCCACGGTGCTCCACAAGCTGGACGAAGCGGGCGCCAGCGTTCTCACGTTGAGCGAGCAGCCGCGCGGACTCGAGGACGTCTACCTCAGGCTGGTCGAGAGTTGATGGGCATGTTGAAGGATGCACTGACGATCACCCGCCGGGAGGTCCGCGATTCGCTTCGCGATTGGCGGATCGTGGCGCCGATTCTGATCCTGACCCTGATTTTCCCGTGGATCATGAACCTTTCCACGCGCCTCGCGATCAGCTTTGTGGAAGAGTACAACGCTCGGATCATTCCACTTCACCTGATCCCGTTTGCGATGATGATCGTCGGTTTCTTTCCGATCTCGTTCTCCCTCATCATCGCGCTCGAATCCTTCGTCGGCGAAAAGGAGCGGAACAGCCTCGAGCCTTTGCTCGGCACGCCGATCTCGGACAGTGCGTTGTACGTTGGCAAGCTGCTCTCGTCCATCATCCCCCCTCTCTTTGCCAGCTATCTCGGGATAACGACCTATTTGATTGGCTTGTACTTTTCTATACGCTACCTCCCGCCATGGATCGTGTTGTTACAGATCCTGCTCCTCACGGCGACTGAATGCCTCGTCATGGTGGCCGGCGCGGTCGTCGTCTCCAGTCATACGACCAGCGTGCGCGCGGCGAACCTCCTGGCATCCTTCATCATCATTCCGATGGCGTTTCTCCTTCAGGGAGAGACGGTGATGCTTTTTTGGGGACAGTACGACGTGCTCTGGGCTGTCCTGGCGGGCTTGGTGGTCGCGATCGCTCTGTTGGTCCGCACGGGAACGCGCACGTTCAACCGCGAAGCGATCCTCGCGCACGAGGTCGACGAGATCAACTTGGGCGTGTCCGCCCGGACGTTCCGGGACCACTTTCTCGGCGGCCAACCGTTTTCGCTCCGCCGCATATATAGCCAGGACCTGCCGCGCCTCTTGAACCAGAACCGCTTGCCCATCGCCGTCACATGCCTGATCATCGCCGGCGGCGTCGTTTTCGGTTGGGGGCTCGCTCAGCGTTTCCCGGTCCCGACTGGCTCGTTCGACCTGCACGTCGACCGGCAGACGTTTCAGCAGCAGCTCAGGTTCACGGGTTACGACCTGCTGCCGAGCATCGACACGGGCAGCATCTTTTGGAACAACGTTCGTTCCCTCACGGCGGCTTCCGTGCTCGGGCTGTTTTCCTTCGGCAGCCTCGCGCTGCTGTTTCTGCTCGCGCCGATGGCGATCGTCGGCTTCCTTGCCGGCGAGGTAACGCGACTCGGCATGGACCCCCTCCTCTTCTTCGCCGCCTTCATTGCGCCGCACGGTATCTTTGAGCTCCCTGCGGCGGTCCTGGCGACGGCATTCGCGCTGCGGCTCGGCGCCTCGATCATTTCTCCGCCGACCGGCGTAACCGCCGCCGATAATTTGCTGCACGCGCTTGCCGACCTGGTCAAAGTGTTCCTCTTCGCCGTGCTGCCGCTCCTTCTCGTCGCCGCCGTCGTGGAGGCCAACGTCACACCTCAGATCGTGGTCTGGCTCTACGGGAGATGAAATGGCGCAGGTGATCCTGCTCGGCACGGGCGCGGCCCTCAGCGGCCCGCAACGTGAGCACACGTACCTCGTAGTTCAAGGAGATGCCGGTTCAATCCTCGTCGACTGCGGCGGCGGTCCTGTTCAGCGTCTGGGCCGCATCGGCGTGGGGCTCGACTCGATCGATCATCTGATCGTGACACATCACCACCCTGACCATATCTATGGTCTTCCGATTTTGCTGCTCGACTTTTGGTTGGCGCGGCGGAAAAAGGTGCTCCACATTCACGGACTGCCGCGCGCGCTCCGGGCCGTCCGCTCGATTATGCACGCGTTCGAGTGGGAACGGTGGCGCGACGTCGGTTTCTTTCCGGTGGAGTTTCACCCGGTATCCACCCAGTCGATCAGCCTGCAGATCGTCACGCCGGAATTCTCCGTCTCCACGACCGCCGTCCAGCATCTCCTTCCGACCATTGCCACGCGCGTCGTCTCGACCAAGTCCGGCAAGTCGTTCGTGTATTCGAGCGATACCGAGGTGTGTGAGTCTCTCGTCGAGCTGGCGCGGGGAGTCGACATTCTCTTTCACGAGGCGACCACGGTCGCCAAGGCCTCGCCCGGGCATTCCAGCGCGCGGCAGGCCGGCGCGCAGGCCCGGCGAGCCAACGCCAAAAAGCTCGTTCTCGTCCATTTGCCGCCCGGCGTAGACGAACGCGAGTTGCACGCGCAGGCCCAGCGGTCGTTCGGCGGCCCGGTTGTCGTGGGTAAGGATTGGGCGAGATTCCGCTTCTAACGCGGTTCGCAGGTTGCCTAGAGACCATAAAGCCGGCGGGGCCGGACCGGCGGCGACAAGTGTGAGCGCGTCGCGTGCGGTCCTATTCCGCCCCTCGGCGCATCATCGCAGGGAGCAGTCACATGGGCGTTCCGAATGACTCGTATTCTTCCATGGAGCGCAAGATCCTTGCCCCCGCACGCGCGATCCTTCGCGCCGTGTACTCGCCGCTCGTTTGGCTTCTCGCCGCGCTGCGCGTTCCTCCCAACGCCGTCTCGTTCTCACAGGTCGTAATCGGCGTCGTCGTGGTCGTGCTGATGCCGCAGCACCCCCACTGGTCGTTTCTCCTCTTCCTCGCCTCCCTCGCGCTCGACGGTGTGGACGGTGCGCTTGCGCGCACGACGAATCGCGTGACTCGCTTCGGAGCGCTGTTCGACCAGTACTGTGACCACATCCGCGAGGTGACCGTCGTCTCCGGCCTCGCGTTGTACGGCGCGCTCAATCCGTTTTTGGCGGGACTGTACGGTCTGACCTATCCCGGTTTCAACCTCACCCTTTACCTGTGCAATTCGCATCGAGTGCCGCTGCCGCTGGCGATAAAATCGTACTTGGTCGTCTATCCCGCTATGTTTGCATTCCTTTGGTTCGGGCTCAACGTCCTCGACGGCGCCGTCGCGCTCTCGATCGCGTTGATGGGATTGGCCGTCGCGGCTGGCTTGTGGCGCCTATCCAGCGCCATGGATC
>JAMCRS010000394.1 GCA_023380675.1 Chloroflexota bacterium | reverse complement strand
TGGCACTTGCCGCTGTTGCTCCTGACGCTCGCCGGCATCGGCAAGATCGTCGGCGGCGTGGCGGCGCTCCAGTTCTGTCCCCCGCTCGGCGTGTGCGCGCCCGGCGATGTGGACGACATGGTGTGGATGGTCATCTTCGGGCTGACCGGCGTGGCGGCGGTTCTCCAGGCGGACTGTTCGCCGCAAACGGCACCGGCTCGGTCGTCGGTAGAATGGACCATCCTGCCGGCCTGGACGACGTATCTCCCCTTTGTGTGGCTCGGGGTCGCCTATTGGCTCCTCACCTCGAATCGTTCGGGCACACCCCTCGTCACCTCCAGGATTCTGGAATGGGGAACCGGCGCGATCATCGGGCTGGTGGCAGTCCGGCAGGCGCTGCTCTTGAGGGAAAACACACGCCTCTACGCGTCGGCGCTGCGGGAACTGGAGGAGCGCAAGGTGATCGAACAGGCGCTGCGCGAGGCGCAGGACGACCTGGAATCGCGTGTGCGTCAGCGCACGCTGGCGCTGGCGGAATTGAACCAGAGCCTTCACACGGAGATCGGCGAGCGCGCGCGGGCCGAACACGAGATTCAGAAACTGAAGGATTTTAACGAAGGAATCATTCGGAACATGGGCGAAGGGGTCGTCGTGCAGGATTCCGACGGATACATTACCTTTGTCAATCCTATGGTCGCGGTCCTGCTGGGTTACGAGCCGGCGGAGCTGCTACGCCAGCATTGGACGCGCGTCGTTCCGCCGGACCAGCAGGAGATCGTCCGCCGGGCGGACGAGCGCCGGCGCCGCGGCGAAGCCGACCGCTACGAGCTCGAGCTGGTACGCAAGGATGGCACGCGTGTCCCGGTCCTCGTGGCCGGCTGTCCGCAGTACGAGAACGGCCGCTTTGCTGGATTCCTCGCCGTCTTTACCGACATCGGCGAGCGCAAGCGCGCGGAGGCGGAGCTGCAGCAAAGCGCCGAGGACCTCCAGGGCTGGGTCGACGAGCTGGAACGGCGCAACCGCGAGGTGACACTGCTCAATCAGATGGGGGACCTGCTTCAGACTTGCCTCTCGGCCGAGGAGGCGTACGGCGTGGTGAGCCGCTTTGGGCGCCAGCTTTTTCCCGGCTCGGCCGGCGTGTTGTACATACTCGATTCCGAGCGGAGTGTCGTCGAGACGGCGGCGTGCTGGGGTGGCCTGCCGGCGCAGGCCCTGTTCGGGCCGGAAGAATGCTGGGCCATCCGGCGCGGCCAGACGTACAGCGCGGCCGACCCGGCCGGGGCCTTGCCGTGCAAGCATATGGTCGGCGTGACGGCCGACGCCTACGTCTGCGTGCCGCTCCTGGCGCAGGGGGAGCCGATCGGCGTACTCCATCTGCGCAATTGGCCGCACGAGGCGCCGGGGACGCCGGTGCGCGGCGAGCCCGCCGCGGCCGCTCAGCTTCGGCTTGCGGTGACGGCGGCGGAGCACATCGCGCTTTCGCTCATGAACCTCCGTCTGCGCGAGACGCTGCGAGATCAGGCGATCCGCGATCCGCTCACCGGGCTGTTCAACCGGCGCTATATGATCGAAACGCTCGAGCGTGAGCTGCACCGCTCGCGGCGCCGCGCCACTCCTCTCGGCGTTGTCATGATCGATATGGATCAGCTCAAGCAAGTCAACGACACGCACGGCCACGCCGCCGGCGACGCGGTGCTGCGCCGGCTTGCCGGGCTGCTGCAGGAGCAGACGCGCACGGACGACGTCGCATGCCGCTTCGGGGGAGACGAGTTCATCCTGATCCTGCCAGAAGCGTCCTTCGAAAATACGTTGCGGCGCGCCCAAGAGTTGTGGCGGAGCTTCAGGGACATGCGGGTCGAATTCCACGCACAGACTCTGGAGGGACTGGCGATCTCGGTTGGCGTTGCGGTCTATCCTCAGGACGGGGCCACGCCCCAGGCACTGTTGCATCAGGCCGACACCGCGCTCTATCAGGCGAAACGCGAGGGCCGCAACCGTGTGGTCGCCGCCTCGCAAATCGGCTCTACCCTGCGAGACGCACCGGAGTCAAGCGAAGACGCCTCCGATCCGGCGAAGCACGGCTAGCGACGCGCCTCGCACGCACCTTGTCCCATGTGGAGTCGGATGTGCCGGAGAGTTGCGGGTGTGACAACTCCCTCCAGTTCCACCAGCCAAGTCTCGCCCGAATCATCCGAGAGGACCACCACATGACCATAATGCAGCGAGCGCCGCCAGCCCAAACCGAGGCGGGGGCCGTGGAACTGACAGGAGCATAGCATGTTCGAGGACAAGCGGAGCAAACGGGTCGTTTTCGTCGCCCATTGCATCCTGAACCAAAATGCAAAGATCGATCGATGCGCCCACTCTCCCGGCGCGCTCGAGCCGGTGGTCGACGCGCTCGTGGTCTCGGGCGCCGGCATCGTCCAGATGCCGTGTCCCGAGCTCCTTTTGCTCGGACTCGACCGCCAGGTCGATCGCGCGAGCCAGACGACGATCGAATCAGAAGACACCCGCGTCGGCCGCCGGATGCTGCAACCGGCTGGCAGATCGCTCTGCCGCAAGCTCGCGCAAGACCTCGTCTACCAGATCGAGGAATACCGCAAGAACGGGTTCCGGGTGGAAGGCGCGATCGGGATCGACGGCTCGCCGACGTGCGGCGTAGGGACGTCGTGGTTTGACGACGCGCCGGTCATGCGCCCGGGCGTCTTCATCGGCGCGCTCTTGGACGAGTGCCGCGCGCGCAAGATCTCCTTACCGGTCGCCGGCGCGATGTGATCGCA
>JAMCRS010000393.1:305-3242 GCA_023380675.1 Chloroflexota bacterium | reverse complement strand
GAGTGTTCCAGAAGAGTGTGCGGGAACGAAAACTGATCGAATGCGAGACTTGCGCTGAACCAGCTCCGGCCTGTTCTTTTCCGCATCCGGGAGGTACTTCGGCAGGGCGGTCCAACGGCCTTGTTCTTACTGTATCCGGATCGATCCAGGTTTTCAATGCGCGACCGCAAGTAGCTGGGAAGTAAGCTGATAAGAACAATCCTTCGCCGCGGCCGGTGGGATACTGAAGGAAAGAGAGGGGTGGGCGCGGGCGCAGGGGTCCCGGCTTCAGCCCCCGTGGAGTTATGCAATACAACGAAACGATTCTCGTTGTGGACGATGAAGCGCCGGTCCTCCAGATGGTCGGGCGATTGCTGGCGATGCGTGGCTACAAGGTCCTGACTGCCGAAAGCGGGCAGCGCGCCATCGAGGCTGCCAACGAGCATAACGGTCCGATTCATCTTCTGCTCTCCGACGTGGTGATGCCTGGAATGAGTGGTCCGGACCTGGCGAGCGAACTGCAACGCCTCCGCAGCGGTATGAAAGTGCTGTTGATGTCGGGCTATGATCAAAGCCGCACGGTCCTGGAACGTAGTTGGACGTTCATCGCCAAGCCGTTCGCGCCAAACGAGCTGTTTGCATGTGTGCGGGAGATGTTGGACCGGCCCGCGACGCGCACCGCAGGCTGTTGAAGGTGAGTACATTTCCTTCGATACTTAAAGTAAATTTAAGGGCCGTGGCGAAAACGAGAGGCGGCTGAGAAAGAGGCTGGAATGTCAGGGAATCCGCAGAGTTTCGGAGACAGCGATGTTCTCCGGGCGTGCAGCGGCAGGATTCGCGAGATCTGGGGGCGGTTGACTGCCAGCGATCTCGAGACCGCGCTGGACAGCCAGGACGGGCTAGTGCGCAAAATCCAGGAGAAATACCTCATCAGCCGGGACGAGGCGCGCAGACAGCTCGACGACTTCATCAAGGTGCAAATCTCGCTGCGCCCGCGAACCCGAACGGCGGGCGGCTTTTGAGGGTGACAACGCCCTGGAGCTTCTAGTGCCTCCGGTCCTGCTCGGGTATCATGGAAGATCTCTCTGGAGGTCTTCATGGCCCGCGTGGGTTTGCTTGTTCTTTTCAGCTTGGTTTCACTGTCCGCGGTCGCGACAGACGAGCAGCCGCCGTTGCGCGGCTATTCGCCCGAATCGGCGCGCGTGGAACGCGAGTGGGAAACCAAGTTCCGCGCGATCCCCAGCCCGCAGAAGCTGCGGGCGTATAACCAGCGCCTTTCGGCGCGCCCTCATCACCTCGGCTCCCCCTACGATAAGCAAAACGCGGAGTGGATTCCTCGGCTCCCCCTACGATAAGCAAAACGCGGAGTGGATTCTCTCGCAATTGAAGGAGTGGGGCCTCGATGCCCACATCGAGACCTTCGACGTGCTTTTCCCCACACCGCGCGAGCGCGCGCTTGAGCTCGTCGAGCCGGTCAGGTTCACGGCCAAACTCCAGGAGCCCGCGGTGGCGGGCGATCCGAGTTCGGACCAGCAGACCGAACAACTCCCCACTTATAACGCCTACTCCGCCGACGGCGATGTTACCGCGCCGCTCGTCTACGTGAACTACGGCATCCCGGCGGACTACGACGAACTCGAACGGCTAGGCATCTCCGTGAAGGGCGCGATCGTAATCGCGCGGTATGGCGCTTCCTGGCGCGGCATCAAGCCGAAGATTGCGGCGGAGCACGGCGCCGTCGGCTGCCTCATTTATTCCGACCCGCGCGACGACGGTTACGGGCAGGGCGACGTTTTTCCGAACGGGCCGTTCCGCCCGCGCGACGGCGTGCAGCGTGGGAGCGGGATGGACATGCCGCTCTCTCCGGGCGCTCCGCTGACCGCGGGCATCGGCGCGACAAAGGACGCAAAACGTCTTCCGCTCGCGGACGTGAAGACGATCACGAAAATTCCCGTACTGCCGATTTCGTACGGTGACGCGCAGCCGCTGCTCGCCGCGATTACAGGTCCGGTCGCGCCGGCAGGCTGGCGCGGCGGCCTGCCCATTACCTACCACATCGGACCCGGGCCCGCGAAGGTGCATCTCCGGGTCAAGTCGAACTGGGGCCGGGCGCCGCTCTACGACGTGATCGCGAAGATTCCCGGCGCCGTGTTTCCGGATGAATGGATTATCCGCGGCAATCACCACGACGCGTGGGTGAACGGCTCGGACGATCCGGTGGCCGGCGTGAGCGCGCTGCTCGAAGAGGCCCGGGCGTTCAGCGAGCTGATGAAGCAGGGCTGGAAACCCAAGCGCACCATCATCTATTGCGCCTGGGACGGCGAGGAGGAGGCGCTGCTCGGCTCGACCGAGTGGGCCGAGGCGCACGCGGACGAGTTGCGGCAGCACGCAGCCGTCTACATCAACACCGACGCGAACGGCCGGGGATACCTGTCCGCGCAAGGCTCGCACTCGCTCGAGAAATTCATCAACGGCGTGGCGCGCGATATCACGGATCCCGAGAAGAACATCTCCGTGTGGCAGCGCAGCCGGCTCGCGCGGATCGCGCAGTCGCCGGCCGGGCAGCGCCAGGAAATCCGGCAGCGGCCGGATTGGCGCATCGGGGCGCTTGGCTCGGGCTCCGACTACACGGTGTTCATCGACCACCTGGGGATCGCTTCCCTCAACCTGGGCTATGGCGGCGAGGACGGCAGCGGCATTTACCATTCGATTTACGACGATTTCTACTGGTACACGCATTTCTCCGACACGGACTTTCAGTACGGGAGAACGCTCGCGCAAACGGTCGGGACCGCAGCCATGCGGCTGGCCTGTGCGGACGTGCTGCCATACGATTTCACCGATTTCGCCGAGACCGTGAACCGCTACGTGGACGAATTGCAGAAGCTGCTCAGGGATATGCAGGCCGAGATTCGTGAGCGGAACCGGGAGATTGAAGAAGGCGTGTTCGCGGCGACT
>JAMCRS010000393.1:0-295 GCA_023380675.1 Chloroflexota bacterium | reverse complement strand
CGGCGCGCTATCAAAAGGCGTTCGAGAAGGCGATGCCCGCGCTGGGGCAGGCCGCGCTGGCAGGCGTCAATCGCGAGCTGATCGAGAGCGACCGGCGCCTGCTCGATGCTGCGGGCCTGCCGGGCCGGCCGTGGTTCAAGAACCTGATTTACGCGCCGGGGTTCTATACCGGCTATGGCGTGAAGACGATCCCGGGCGTGCGCGAAGCGATCGAACAGAAGAAGTGGAAGGAAGCGGAAGCCGAGATCGTACGGGTCAGTGGCGCGCTCGAGCGCGAGGCGGCGCTGATCGACGC
>JAMCRS010000392.1:1778-4012 GCA_023380675.1 Chloroflexota bacterium | reverse complement strand
CTGAAACTCCAGTGCGTCAACCCAAATCGGAAAAGTTGGAACCAATTGCACCGTTTCACGATCGGCGAGCAGAATTTCGCCGCCGAGGTGTTGGCGAATGAGCGTGAGGGCTTTGCGGAGCGAACCGCGCGCTTGTGCATCGGTGACGTCGCCCCAGAGGAGCGCGGCAAGTTCTTCGCGGGGATGGGGGTCTGGATGAAGGACGAGGTAAGCGAGGAGCGATTCGACCTTGCGCGTGGGCAGGCGGAGCATCTGCGCGCCGCGTTCGATCTGAAATACACCCAGCAGATGCAAGCGGAGCGGCGGAGAGGTCGAGCGAGAAGATTGGCGAGCCATGATTGCCCCTTGCTTTACCTGCATCTTAGCATTGACCCGGAAGACTGTCAAAAGGGAAATTGCCAATGAAAACGCCTTGTCCGTTCCCAAATCGCGCGCCAGCCGCAGGCGTCTAGGCAAAATGCTGTAGACGGCGTACGAGAAAAGTAGGAGAAGACCGCCCTTGACTCGGTCTTTTTATTACGCCGAGATTCCTCATTCCGCCGATGACGCCGTCACCCAATGCGGTTATCCTAGTGGTACCTTGAGGCGCTATTATCTTGGTGAAGGACTAGAACGCCATGATTTCTACCTATCCACACACCTGGGAACGAAACCTGCTGTCCCTCGCCTATCAGGCGCGCAGTTCAGTCGCCGCGCCCGCGATCAAAACGGTCGTCGAACCGAAATTACTTGCTCGCGCGTACGCCCATTGTGATTCGATCGCGGCGACTTTTAGTCGCTCGTTTTACCTCGCGACCGATGTGCTTCCGATCAGCAAGCGCCGCGCTATTCGCGCCCTCTATGCCTTTTGCCGCGTGACCGACAACATTGTGGATAGTCCGGGCGGCGAGCCGGAAAAATCCCTAGCCCTTTGGCGGCGCAAGGCATTGTCGTCGGAGTGGGCACGCGACGATCTGGTTGCGATTGCCTGGGCGGACGCGCGGCGGCGCTATCGAATCCCGCCGCGCTATGCGGAGCAGTTGATCGAGGGCGTGGCGCGTGATTTGACTCAGCAGCGCTATCGCACGTTCGAAGAGTTGGCGGCTTATGCGTACGGCGTGGCATCGACGGTCGGTTTGATGAGCATGCACATTATCGGCTTTGCGAGCAGGTAAAACGAGCGGAGGCGATCCCGTACGCCATCAAGCTAGGCGTCGCGCTGCAGGTCACGAACATCCTGCGCGATGTCGCGGAAGACTGGGGACTGGGGCGAATCTATTTGCCGTCGGAAGAACTCGCTGCGTTTGGACTCACCGAAAGCGATCTCGCGGCGGGACGCGTGGACGAACGCTGGCGCGCCTTTATGCGTTTCCAGATCGAGCGCAATCGCCGTCTGTACGCCGAGGCGCTGCCTGGCGTCGCGATGCTGAACCAAGACGGACGATTTGCTGTTGCCGCGGCGGGTGAGCTTTACCGCGCGATCCTGGACGATATCGAGGCGCACGACTATGATGTATTTACGCGCCGCGCTCACATTGGCACCTGGGGCAAACTGGCGCGCTTACCCGGCATCTGGTACAGAAACCGATGAGTGAGCAATACGATTTCATCTTTGCCGGCGGTGGCTTGGCGGGACTGAGTCTCGCCTATCATCTGATTCAGAGCGACTTGCGCCATCGCTCCATCCTGATGATCGACCAGCAGCCCAAGGACCGCAACGATCGCACGTGGTGCTTTTGGGCGAATCAGCCGACGCTGTTTGACGAAATCGTCTGGCGTTCCTGGGATCGGTTGCGGATCAGGAGCGCCGGGTCTGAACGAACGATTGAGTTGCAAGACTATCGCTACAAGATGATCCGCGGGATTGATTTCTATCGCTTTGCTCAAAGCGCATTGGCAAGCCGCGGAAACGTGGGATTCGTGCAAGGGCGCGTGGATCGGATCGAGGATGCGGCGAGCAGTGTGCGCGTCTCGGTGGGCGATCGAGTCTACGGCGGCTCATGGGCTTTTGACAGTCGCTTCAATCTATCCGATTTCCAGCCCGACCCGTCGCGCTACCATTATCTCCGACAGCACTTTAAGGGCTGGTTGATCGAGACGCCGCACAACGCATTCGATCCGCAAGCCGCCACCTTGTTTGACTTTCGGACCGACCAGAAGACTGATTTTCGATTTTTCTACACGCTGCCATTTTCCGAGCGCCAGGCATTGATCGAATATGTTTTGCTGCGCGGCGACGATTATGATCGCGAGAT
>JAMCRS010000392.1:0-1768 GCA_023380675.1 Chloroflexota bacterium | reverse complement strand
CTACATCGAAACGGTTCTGGGCATTCAGGACTATCACATCCTCGCGCGGGAAGGCGGCGTCAACCCGTTGACCGATTATCGATTTGCGCGCCGCATCGGTAAGCGCACCATGACCATTGGTACGCTGGGCGGGCGAGTCAAGCCGACGTCGGGTTATGCCTTTGCCCGAATTCAACAAGATTCGGCGGCAATTGTCCGCGCGCTGCTTGAGACCGGCAACCCTTTCAACGTTCCATCCGATTCGCGTTACTATCGTCTGTGCGATGCGCTCATGTTGCAGCTCATGTATCGTCAATGCGCGCAGGTCCCAGGGCTTTTCATCCAAATGTTCGCGAATAATCCGATCAAGCGCGTTCTTCGCTTTCTGGACGAGAGCGCGTCGCCGCGGGAGAATGTAGCGTTGATGGCAGCGTTGCCGCCCGCATTGTTTTTGCAAGCTCTCGTTCGGCAAGTCCTGCATCAAATCTAGGAGGAAGGAGCACCCGATGTCTTCACATCCAACCGCTCTCGTGATCGGCGCGGGAATCGGCGGCATTGCGACCGCCGCGCGTCTCGCGTGCCGTGGGTATCAAGTGACTGTAGTCGAAAAGAACGGCAAACCCGGCGGGCGCTGCGATCAACTCGTTCGCGACGGACATCGCTTTGACATCGGTCCGACTCTGTTCCTCATGCCAGAAGTATTCGCGGAGACCTACGCCGCGCTGGGCGAGCGAATGGAAGATCACCTGGACCTGCGGCGAATCGACCCAACCTATCGCATTCGTTTCGATGACGACACCGAACTCGCGCTCACCTCCGATCTCAACGCGATGAGAGAGCAGATTGAAGCGATCGAACCTGGGAGTCTAGGTGGACTCTTGCGTTATCTCGCCGAAGGGGGCTTGCATTACCACGTCTCGTTGGAGCGTTTCGTCGGACGCAACTTTTACAGTTTGCTCGACTATTTCAGTCTCCAGAATCTGCCGCTCCTTTTCCAACTGAAAGCGTTGAAAAAGCACTACGACAATGTCGGGAATTATTTTCGACACCCGCACCTCAAAGCGGCATTCACCTTCCAAAATATGTATCTCGGTATCAGCCCCTACGACGCGCTCGCGACCTATTCGCTGATCCAGTACACCGAGTTAGCCAACGGGGTGTGGTTTCCCACCGGCGGACTGTACCGCGTGATCGAAACGCTCGAAAAGATCGCCCAAGCGCGAGGCGTGCAGTTCCTCTACCATACGCCGGTGAAGCAAATCCAGGTCGAAAGCAACCGCGCCACGAGCGTCCTTCTGCAAGATGGCTCTCGCCTTGACGCCGATGTGATTGTGACGAACGCCGACCTGCCCTATGCGTATCGCAACCTGCTGCCGGATCGGCGCGAAGCCGGGCGTCTGGAGCGGCTCAAGTACACTTCTTCCGCGATCATGTTCTATTGGGGCGTAGACACAGTTTATCCGCAGCTTGGGACGCACAACGTTTTCCTGTCCGGCGATTACCGCGCCAGTTTCGATCGCATCTTCAAAGACAAGACGCTGCCCGATGAACCCAGCTTTTACGTTCACGCGCCCGCGCGCGCAGATGCCGCCGCGGCGCCCGCCGGGCAGGATACGCTGATGGTACTCGTTCCCGTCGGTCACCTCGAGGAGGATGCAAATCAGAATTGGGGCGCGCTGCAAGCGCGGGCGCGGGCGGCGGTTCTAGAGCGGCTTGCAAAAATGGGGATTCGCGAGCTTGAACAGCACCTGAAATTCGAGGTGAGCTACACGCCGCAGGATTGGCAGAC
>JAMCRS010000391.1 GCA_023380675.1 Chloroflexota bacterium | reverse complement strand
TTGGGTGGCGTGGGTTACGGTTCACCCCCACGCGTGTGGGGAATTCGCCGGTCACGGGCCGAGCGCGGCGAGCGAGGCCGGTTCACCCCCACGCGTGTGGGGAATTCACGCGCGCGCGATTGTTTTCCGCCGCAGCGATCGGTTCACCCCCACGCGTGTGGGGAATTCGAGCCGGAACGCGTCGACCTTCAGCCTGGCGGGCGGTTCACCCCCACGCGTGTGGGGAATTCCCAGACTCCCGGTTCTGCGACTTCAGCTTGTTCGGTTCACCCCCACGCGTGTGGGGAATTCGTTCTATCGATTCCATTCTTTCTCCTTCTCCACGGTTCACCCCCACGCGTGTGGGGAATTCGTGGTAGTAGGCCGCAGCGTCGATGATGTTGAGCGGTTCTCCCCCACGCGTGTGGGGAATTCGCTCATCCTGGTGCGGTCCATAGTTCCTCGTGTTCGGTTCACCCCCACGCGTGTGGGGAATTCGTGGTAGTAGGCCGCAGCGTCGATGATGTTGAGCGGTTCACCCCCACGCGTGTGGGGAATTCACAATAATTGATTTACGGTACGTACCTCAATTCGGTTCACCCCCACGCGTGTGGGGAATTCTACCCGAGCTGATAGTTGTTGGCGGAGATGTGCGGTTCACCCCCACGCGTGTGGGGAATTCGTAGGCGTCGAGCGTGACGGCCAGAAGAAGGAGGTTCACCCCCACGCGTGTGGGGAATTCGATTTCCGATCCGACTGAATCCTGGCGGAGTTGCGGTTCACCCCCACGCGTGTGGGGAATTCGACGATTTTCGTCCTCTGTTACGCGTTTCACGCGGTTCACCCCCACGCGTGTGGGGAATTCTTCTGCCGCGCCCTGATAATGCGCGGCGTCGTTCGGTTCACCCCCACGCGTGTGGGGAATTCCCTTCGACCGTTTTTGAAAAAGTCGCGCCTTATCAGATTTTCTTATGACCGGCCTCCTGCCCAGGTGGCACTCGTATCAACTGAAGTCCTTCAAACTCGACGATCTCCCGCTTGGTCATCCCAAACGACCTCATTCGAAACTTTTGCTCCGTGTTTGTCGTCCAGATCTGCAAGACGCCGCCCCCTTTCAGCCCATGGCAGCATTTCCACCACAGGCGCTCGCGCACCATCCCCGTGACGTGCCCCACGAACGTCCCTGGATGCGGCTCGATCAGCCACCGCGTCAACTCTCCTCGCAGCGAAACCGGTACGGTCTCAAGAATCATCACCACCATCGGCTTCCACCTCCTCGACGGTCTCCCCCGGAATCTCCCACAACGGCTCGGGTCGCGCCGGATCGTCGTCCGCCGCCGCGCCGGCTTCGCTTTCCTCCTCAGTGATCCCGAGCAGTTGATCGATGTCCGGCAGGACGCGGTCCAACAGCCGGCTCTCGCGAAACGCTTCACGGCACGCATGCCTCGTACGCGACTCGAGACGTTCTTTCGATTCGGCGACCAGGCGGAACGCGAGCGGCACGGTGATCTCCACCTTGTAAAGATCCGCGATGTCATACACGAATGACAACTGTTTGCCGGTGTGGACAAAACCCAGCCCCGGCGAGTAGCCGCCGGACACGATCCCGGCGTGACACAACCCGTTGAGGCACGCATTCGCCGTGGATAGCGCTCGATTGACCGGATTCCCGGCATTCCAGTTTGCTCGATCGTACTGCCGCCCGGTCCACTCTACGCCGTACGTCCGGCTCGCGTCCGCGTACGCCTGGCGCACCCGCACCCCCTCGAGCCCTCTGATCTGTTCGAGCGATAGCTCCGGATGCAGCATTTCTCCAAAGCGATAGCGGTACATCCGTAGCACGACCCCTATTCGACTGGCGGGGTCGCTCGCAAGCCTCGCTTGTTTGAGCAGGTGGTACGCCCGCCGCGTCTCGCCCATCCCTTGCGCGTAAAAGCGCACCCCCTCCTCTCCCGTCCACGCCACGAGCGCGCCGTTCTGGGCGAGCACCTTGACGGCCTCGTGCGTTATGCTCGTCCCAGGTCCCAGCATCAGGACCGCGAGCGCAGCAGCGGGCACGAGCGTGCGGCCGCCCTTGGCGTCGAAGAACTCGACTGCGCTCTGCGCCCGTTCGACTTTGCCGTGCTCCAGATAAAGGTAACTCAAACCGTCGCGCAGCTTCGGAAGTATGTGTAGGTCCTGCATGTCAACCTCGTTGGGGCGGGGTCACCCCGCCCTCCAACGTTTACGCCGGCGCCAGCGACAGCAAGCCGAACCCAAAGCCCTTGCCGCTGCCGATCCCGCGAGCGACGGATTTGCAGAGACTTGCCACATCGATGACCTGCAGCACACCATCGAACCGTACCGACAGTAGTTTGAGATCGTGTTGCTGTCCATCGTGCGGAATCGCCTCTTTGTTCTCGATTCGTTCGTCTCGGCTTACCGTCGCGCGCACGATTCGAAAGCCGCCCGCCTCGGCCTTACGCTGCAGCCACTTGAGCTGCTCCGCTTCCTCGTAGATGCCGACGCGCTTGCCATTCTGATCTCGCACGTGAGCGCCCAGCCGCTTGGTAGGATTTGCACGCAGACGGAAGACAAGCGCTTGCCCGACGCAAGTCTTTTTCGATAGATCGAACTCGGTCGTCGCCGGATTCGGTTTGCCATCGCCACCCAGCGACGCGGGAAGCAGGTACGCGTGCCCGCGCGCGTCGCGCTTGTCCACAAGAAAGCTCCAAACGGGCGCGACCTGGGATTGCACGAGGACGGTGATGCGCTGATCGCGCGGCGATGGGTCCACGCGAAAGAGAACGCCGGCCGCGTCGCCATCG
>JAMCRS010000390.1 GCA_023380675.1 Chloroflexota bacterium | reverse complement strand
ACAATCCGAACGGGACGAGCGGGCTCTGGCCGGCGCTCGTCGTGGATGCGAGCGTGATGTAGAGGTGCCTGAGGTCGTTCGGGTCCACGGTGACGGCAGTCACGGCGAACGTGCCTGCCGGCAAGCCTTGGTCGATCTGACGCCACGTTCGCCCACCGTCGTCGCTGCGGAACATACCGCGAGACGCGGTGCCAAGGTACAGGATGTTTCCGTCGTATCCGTCTGCCACGAGCGCGGTAGGCGCGTCCGGCAGCGGTCCCACGCGCCCCCAACCTTGGTCGTACGGCGCGTAAAGGTCGTTGAGAGTAGCTGCATAAATCCGTCCGTTCGCCTGCGCGACGCCCAGGACGCGCAAATCGCCGCGCTTGACGCCTAACGAGGCTGCAATTCCTGCGGCGATGTCATTCTCGGCCAGCCGGGCCGCGAGCCGAATGCCGGCATCGCCCTCGGCGACTTGCATCCACTCGATGCGCGGGAGCGCATCCGACGCGCCCAGCTCGCCCAGCGCCCGCGCGGCTGCAGCTCTCACCCCCGGGTCCGGGTCGAACGTGGCGTAGAACAGCGAGTCTTGCGCTTCCGGCGCATGTCGAGCGCCGAGCACTTGCACTGCCCCCTGTCTCACATCCGCATCGGGGTCAGACAACGCGCCGAGCAGGACTGGCACCACGCTGGGCGAGCCCTCTGTCAAGGCGGAAATAGCGATGCCGCGCAAATCGGCCGGCTGGTCTTGGCGCAGCATTTGAATGAGCGTATTCGCCGTCTCCGGCGACGCGGCCAACTCGCTGGCCCAGTTGCTGCTTCCGGCATGTTCGGTGAGATAGAGTTCCTGTCCAGAGCCTGCGGTCAATTGATCTTCGCTTGCCGATGGCTTGGCTCCGCCAGGGGCATTCGCCGGACCTGAGCTGGGATCGTCGAGGTTGCTTCCGGACGTCTGCGATCCGGCGAGCGTCATCAGGCTGGAGAACAAAACGGCGACGAATAGTCCGCGTATGGCTGCGCGCAATCCGCGCACGACCGCGCGCCGCACTACATTCGGGTGCCGGCTTGGCGCCGGTGCTTGCGTCCAACGGGGCTGCGCGTTCTGTCTCAGGTTTAGCATGAGTTGCTCCTTCCTGCTTCCATTGGTGACCTGGACTCGCCCTCGGCGTCCTCGCGTCAAACGATCGACGTGGACCGCCTGACGCTCACGAAAGACAGGCGTGGTCGCCAACCCGTCAAAACAAACACACGTTGGTTGAACGGTTGCGCGACCACGCGTCGTGCCACTCGCATTCGATTCAAACGCCAACTCGGGTTAGCGTTCGCATCACAAAGATCAGCACTACGGCCCCGCAAAAAGCGACCACGATACTGCCGAGCAGGCCGGTTGCATTCAACCCGATCATCCCGAACAAAAAACCTCCGACGATGGACCCGAGGATGCCTACGACGATGTCCCCTGCGACGCCGTAGCCGTTTCCACGCACGATCATCCCCGCGAGCCACCCTGCGACCAGCCCCACCAGCACGAATACCAATAATCCTTCGATTGTCATGGCATGGCCTCCTTTCTCCGAGACCCTCAACGCGCTCGGGCTCAGGTTGTTCGGCTGGCCGGCTATCCTGCGGCGCGCTGCGTTCGCCGCTCCCTCCCGCCTGGCGGGCTTTAAACCGGCTTGGTCCGCTCGGAATACGAGCGGTGCGGCCGTGCGCGAACGACTATCTCTTGCTCCGCGCCGTCCGTGCTTGCTTCGTGTCGAGATCGACGGCCTAGCAGCATGTCTGCGACCAGGATAACGCTGAGCAGCAGGACGAATGCAACCGCTGCCGAGAGTAGAAAAGGAACCGCCTTGGTCGTCAGAATTCCTTCGCCGAGTAACACGCCCACCAAGAAGCCGGCCAGTGCCGTGGTGCACAGGAACAACACGATATCCGCGGCGAGCGCGAACGCTCTAGTCTGTATGGCTTTGACCGCCAGCCACGTGCCAAAGATCGTGACGATCAGACTTGCGGTGACGTAGGGAAGACGCCCTTGAATCTCCGGCGTCCCCAACATGACCCGCAGGGCTTCGCGATAGATCGCCGGCGCAGGCATGTCGCTGCGATAGGACCGGCGGCTCGATTGGCCGGGTACTGCGGCCAGGAGGTTGCGGTCCTCAGGCGATATGCCCCGGTCCGTGACTTGGAGCGCGTGTCCTCGCGCACGGCCCAATTCGCTTCGCTCTTGCACGATAATCCCCTTTCTTAACCGTGATGGGCCGTCAAACCCAGCGATGATGGTGCTGACCGCCGGCCACCCAGGCCCATAGGAACGCTTCGAAGAGCGCGCCCACGATTCCCGTGATGAGCGGAACACCCTCGTACGAAACCTCGGGCGCTAGCAAAACCTGAAACACGTCGATCATCAACCACTCACCTACAAGGGACGCCACAAAGGCACCCACGAATCCGTAGGGGTATCGACTCTTGAGGATTCGTCCGGCCAGGTAGGCAATGACAATCGCGATGGCGACGTATACGCTCAACTGAATCAGTGTAAGAGTCATGGAAATTCTCCTTTCCCTGAGCTCGACCTGGAGAAGGCAGACGGGCCGCAGTTCCAGAGCGCCGGTCCAAGTACCGGGCGCGAGCCGCGCGGCCTTGGGCACTTGCCGCCTCCGCCTGGCATTTCGTCGCTCAGGTCACTTGTCGCCGGTGCACCGGGCAAGTGTAGACTATTACCTCGCGGTCGGCATCTCCATGGCGTGGGCTCAGGTAAAGCACACCGTCGACGGTCGACCGCCTCAAAGCGTTCCAAGGCAACTGCGCCGGCCGCTCGTCGTTCGTCTCTGAGCCGGACGAGACGGCTACCATGATCTGACCGGTTTCTGAGTCGGCGATCAAGCCTTCGATTCGCCCGATGTTCTCGCCGGTCGAGTTCCTCACTGGATTGCCCACCAAGGACGCGAGCATTCGCGCGTGCGTGTCGGTTGCCATAGGATACTCTCTCCATTTGCTTCCGGTCTGACGTGAAATGTCGAGCGCTACAGAATCGAAAACAAGAGGCCGGGATCGGAAAGCGTTTTTCGCCAACGGTCGACCTAACCGCCGTTCAGTTGATAGCGCCACGGACCCACGTCTGAGAGGCCGTACAGGAACTCAGGCGTCGTTCGGTCCACGATGAGCGTCCGGGTCACCGACCAGGTTGGCGAATCCAGGAGCGGCACCCACGTCTGTCCGCTGTCGTTGCTCACCGAAACGCCAAGCGAATTTTGCTGGCCGGGATTGGACCCGTTCGCCGCCAGAGCGATAAAGATCTGGTCGACGTTCTCAGGGTTCACCACGACGGCCGTGACGGTCAGCTGGGTCGGAGTCTGCATCCCGAATTGCAGATGTTCCCACGTCTTGCCGGCGTCCTGGCTTCGATAGAGCCCAGACGCGTCGGTGGAAAGATAGACGAGGCTGCCGTCCGGCCCGGGTGAGAGGTTGTTCGGCGTGTCCGGAAGCCGGGAGGTCGGGCGCCACGCGCCGTCGACCGGGCGGGTGTAAAGCTCCTGACCCGCCGTGGCGTAGGCCGTGCCGTCTTGCGCCACGGTCAATGCTTGAATCTGGCCATACGGAACGCCGATCGTCGTGGCGACCTGACGCGTGATCCTCGCCTGAGCCTCGAACGCGGCGAGCTCGATGTAGATATTACCCTGGACGATTTGGAGCTCCCGCAGGCGCGGAAGGGCATCCACCTGGCCGATTTCTCCCAGCGCCGCCGCCGCCTCTTCGCGGACATGCGTGTCCGAATCATACGTGGCGGCGAGCAGGGCGTTCTCGGCCGTCGCCGCGCCGGCCGAACCCAACGCGTCGGCCGCGCTCGCTCGAACCGCCGCGGCTGGATCCTTGAGTTGAGTAATGAGGTCGGTCACCCTGGGCCGGTTGATCGGCCCGGTAACCGGGATCGCGGCGTTCGAGGCGCTGTCCTGACTTGCGTTTGTTTCCTTGGTCGCGTGCGCTTCGTTCGCCTGAGTCGCTAGGAAGAATACCCCGACCGCGATCGCGGCCACGAGGACGAGGTCCCACGTCAAGAGCCGCGGGTCGCGGTTCGGGCGCCAGTGAAATGGCCCGGTCGAGTGCGAGGACTTTACCATGGATAACCTCCTGATGCCCAGGGCCGGCACGTACGTTGGAGGGCGGTCAATGCGCGGTGCTGCAGGGCGCGCACCGCGCCGGGGTCTTTGCGCATGATTCGTGCCGTTTCCTCCGTGCTGTAACCCTCCAAGAACTTGAGCACGATGACTTGCTGTTGACTGTCGGTCAAGCGGCTGATCGCCTTCTTCAGTTCCGCGGCTGTCAGCTTGCGCTGGGCCAGGATGTCGAGCGACTCGGCGTGGGCGTCGATCTCGAACGGCAGGCCCTCAATGGAAAGCGTGTCCCGCTGCGTGCGGAAGTGGTCGACCACCAGGTTGTGCGCGATCCGAAAGAGCCACGCCGAAAAGGGACGCTGGGTCCAGCGGTAGCGGTCGAGCGCCTCCCACGCCTTCATGAACACCTGCGCGGTCAGGTCTTCCGCCTGCATCGCCGTTCCGACCTTGTAGTAAATGTATCGGTACACTTTGCTGACGTTGCTATCGTATAGGCGTCCGAATGCCTGAGCGTCGAGCGCCCGCGGGCGCGCGGACGAAGGACGCGGCGCCACGCGCATCGGACGATATTTCACCTGCGCCGGAAACATGCGCGGCCTCCTCTGCATGTCGGGTTGAATCGAACGGAAACAATCCGGCAGACCGGGTGGGTCCACCGCCGAGCGGTCAGTTCTTGACGTCGAGCGCCTTGCGACCGCGCGGCTGCCGGCGCAATTCCCGAAATACCAAGGGGATGTTCTTGAATTCGGTCGACTTGTCGAAGAAATAGTCGGCGCCGGCATTCAAGCACCACGTGCGGAACTGTGGATACGGGTAATTGGTCAGCATGATCACGACGGGGGCCGGTGGGTTCTTCTTGATTCCCTCCAGGACGTCAAAGCCTGTGCCGTTCAGTAGCTGGAGGTCGAGAATAACGACGTCCGGCCGCAGCCGCAGAATCGAATCGGTCGCGTCGCGGGCTTCCCGCGACTCGCCGATCACCTTGACCCCATTCAGACTTGACAGCATCTTTGCCAGTCGCTGGCGGATAACGAGCGAGTCGTCGACCAGGAACACTTTCATTGTGCGTCCCACGTTGCAATCCTGAAAGAGGTTTATCATACGGTTGCCAGTGTACGCGGTGCGGACGGAGGGGGAAATAGCGGAAAGCTCAGGATTTGCGTAGCATAGAATCGGCAAGTCGTGTCGCATTTCATGCTACAGGCCCGTGGGCCGGCTGGCGGCCGCTCGGGCGGGAGGAGACGACGGGCGCGGCGTTACGGTGTGACTCGAAGGATCCGAACGGAGGATGGCGTGCCGAGGCGCGCGAGGTCCGGCGGCGCGCTATTCGATCAGATGGTTTTCGATGGCGTAGCGAGTCAGCTCGACATTTCGTTCCATTTTCATCTTTTCCAGGATTCGCGTTCGATACGTGTTCACGGCGCTCGTGCTGAGGGACAACTCCGCCGCGATCTCGCTGATCCGCTTGCCGGCGGCGATCATGCGCATGACCTGGAATTCGCGGTCGGACAAGGCCTCGTGTGCCAGGCCGGCGCTCCCTTTTTCCAGGTCGACCGCCAGCTTTTCGGCCAGGCCGAGACTCACGTATTTTCCGCCGGCGACCACTTTGCGGATGGCTTGGACCAGCTCGCTCACCGCGCTGTCTTTGGTGATATAGCCGGCCGCGCCGGCCTTGAGCGCGCGGACGGCGAAGCGGTCTTCCGGGTGCATGCTCAAGATCAATACCGGCAGCTTGGGGTGTTCCTGCCGGAGCTGCGTCAGCACGTCCAGCCCGCTGATCCCGGGCATCGATATGTCGAGCAGCACGATGTCCGGCGGCTGGCTCTTGACCTGCGCATACACCTCCTGCGCGTTGCGGGCTTCGGCCAGCACCTCCAGGTCCGGTTCTTTTTTCAGGATCTTTTTCAAGCCTTCCCGGATCAGCTCGTGATCGTCGGCAATCAAAATGTTGACCATACGCCTCCGAAGGGGAATCGAACTGCTACGTGGGGATGCGCGCGACGACGACCGTGCCGCCGCCCGGGCTCGAGACATTGACATCTCCGCCGAACGCCAGAGCGCGTTCACGCATCCCGAGCAATCCGAAGGATTTCTGACCGGAGGATCCATTCTCTGGCAACCCGCGGCCGTTGTCACGGACCATGAGGACCAACTGGCCGCTTTCCTCGTTCAACGCGATATCGACCCGCGTCGCCTGCGCGTGGCGCGCCACGTTGGTCAACGCCTCCTGGAGGATGCGAAAAACGGCCGTGGTGCGGTCCCGGTCCAGATGGCTGTCGTCCACGCCGGTATCAAAGTGATATTCGATTCCCGTGCGCGCTTGAAGCTCCTGCACCTGCCACTCGATCGCGGCGCTCAGTCCCAGGTGGTCGAGGATTTCCGGCCGCAGCTCCCGGATGATCAGGCGCATCTTTTGGATCGTCTCGTCGATCATCTTGACGGTGGAGCGGATCTCGTCGCCCAGCGCCTCACGCTGCACC
The DNA here is from genome assembly GCA_023380675.1 of Chloroflexota bacterium. The sequence continues at coordinate 1,556 of JAMCRS010000390.1, read as the reverse complement.
TTGTACCCCCTGTCGTCCAGCCGGTCCGCCAAAAGGGACAGGTCGATCTTGATGGCGGTCAAGACCTGTCCCAATTCGTCGTGAAGCTCGCGCGAGATGCGGATACGCTCTTCTTCACGCGCCGACTGCAGATGCGCGGAGAGTTGTCGCAACTGGTCGGTGGCGCGCTTGCGCTCGGTGACCTCGTCCTTCAGTTTGGCATTCGCCGCCTGTAATTCGATGGTGCGCTGGACGACCCGCTGCTCCAGGTCCTCGTTCGCTTTCTGGATCTCTTGAAACAAACGCGCGTTGTCGACGGCCAGCGCCGCTCGGTACGCCAGGTCCTCCGCCAGCGCCAGGACGTCCGGGGTCAGCCGGCGCGCCGAGTCCGCCGAAACGAACGAGATGGCTCCAAACGTTCGATTGCGCGCCGTCATGGGCACGATCAGATAAGACTTGAATCCGACGTCGACCAGCCGCTTGAGGTGCTCCACGTCACGCGCTTCTGCCGCAAGCTGATCGTCGGTCACCCGCTCGACGAATTCCGGCCGCCCCGTGCGGATGACGGCCGCAACGCCGGTGGACGCCTCGGGGTCAGGGGGGTATCGCCGCAGCATCTCCTTCGCGCGTTCTGTCTGCGCCGGATCGACGTGGCTGAGCGCGAGCTGCTGGATGGTACCCTCTTCGTCGAGCAGATAGACCGCGCACCAATCCGCGATCCGCGGGACCGCCAGGCGCGTAATATTCGCCAACAGGGCCGGGTACTCCAGCGACGAGCCGAGCGAATCACTCACCTCGGCCCGAAAACGCTGCAGCTCCTCCATCCGCTTGCGCTGCGTAATGTCGCGCGCGATCGTCGCCGCTCCGATGATGCGACCCATCGCGTCGCGCACGACCGACACGCTCACCGAGACGTCGATCGGCCGGCCGTCCTGCCGGACCCGCACGGTGTCGTGCTGCTCCATCGGCTCGCCGTGCTTGAGGCGCTCGGTGACCTCCCGGAACTCGTCGATTCGATCGGGCGGATTAAGGACGATCGCCGATTGGCCGATGATCTCGTCAGGCAAATAGCCGAAGAGGCGCTCGGCGCCGGGATTCCAGGACAGAATGATCCCGTCGAGCGTTTTGCCGATGATCGCATCCTCCGACGACTCGACGATCGCGGCGAGCCGCGTCGTCAGCGCTTGCTCCCGTTTGCGCTCGCTGATGTCGATCGACGCGCACGTGACGCCGACGATCCTCCCGTCGGCGGCGTTCAGCGGCTCGACCGTCAGATCGAAGGTGCGCCTCTGGCCGTCCACGGTTGTCGAGACTTCTTCGCGGGTGCCGACGCCCGTCTCCAGGACCCCCCGTTTGATCTCGCTCCAGCGAGCCGCGTCCGCCGCCGGCATCAGATCCGAGTCCAACTTGCCGACCACCGATTGGCGGGGAAAGCCGTACGTCGGGTTGTAGACCCAGGTATAGCGCAAGTCGAGGTCCTGGTTGAAGACGACGACCGGCGAATTCTTGAGCGCGACCCGGAATCGCTCTTCGCTCTGCCGGATCGCTTCTTCGTTCTCGCGGCGGGCCGTAATGTC
>JAMCRS010000389.1 GCA_023380675.1 Chloroflexota bacterium | reverse complement strand
TGCTCACCCCATTGGCGCAAGTCCAGGGACAGGTCAACCAAATCAACACGGTCTACCCCACGCTTGCCGCGCCGCGTCCTAACTGGCCTGCCGTCATGACCGCGATTGGCAACTACGACCCGAAGCAAATCACGATCACATCGATCACCCGGACTCTCAACACGCTCACGCTTGCCGGTCGCGCAACGGACGATACTAAAGTCACAACCTACGCGCATTCGCTCGAACAGTCCAATCTGTGCTCACGCGTACAGGTCCAATCGATTCACGCGCTGGTGCCCGCGCCAACAGCGACGCCGAGCCGATCGAGCACCCCGGTCGCGACGAGCGCGTTTGAATTCACCATCGTGGTCGACTTGAAGGTTGCGCCGCCATGAATCGACTGACTGCGATAGCAGAGTTGGTCAGCGGCAATCTCTATGCCGCGCTGGCAGTCGCCTTGATCGTCGTGACCGTATCTGGCTATCTCTTCTTTTTCACGTCGACGATCGGCCCAAATCTCAACCAGCGAAGCGCTCTCATCGCGCAGGTCGCGGATGCGAGGAAAGCCCTGGTCGACGCCGGGAAACTATCAAGTCCTGCCGCGTTGCAGGTCACGCTGGCAAACGCGCGGGCGACTCTGGCTGCCTCCAAAAGCATGTTTCTGTCCGATACCGAGGCGAGCCAAACGATCGATGTGCTCTACCAGGAAGCGAGCGCGAGTGGGGTCATGATTACGGATCTGCAGACCCAGCCGGTTCCGACCCCCAACAGCAAGAGTATTTTCAACGTCACGGCAATCCGACTGCAAGCGCAAGGCGATTCAAAACAACTGATCGACTTTGTATCTCGGATGAAACAAGCATCGTCAAAGGGCTTTGTCATCAACAATCTGACTGTATCACAGGACAAGACAACGGCGAAACTGACGATGGATATTACGCTGTATACCACGCCCAATGTCTCTAGCGATTCCGCCGCAGTGCAACTGGCGTCGACCAACTCGCCGGCGATTGTCCCGATGCCCCAAGCTCCTGCCCCGCCACCGCAACCCGCGCTTCCGACGATCTCCTTTACGGCAACGCCAGTCCTGCTCCCACCCACAACGTCAATTCCTTCGCCATGTCGGTATGCTGCACGAGCCAGATCGGATCGTACTGATTGAACCAGTTCCAATCGCCGCCGATGACTTTGATGGAGTTGTCTGCGCCGCGAAACGATGGGCTGTGCGCGCCGACAATCGCAAAGACCTCGGGATGCAGCAACCCCAGCGACAAGGCGCCCTGACCGCCGAACGAAAAACCTCCAATCGCGCGGCTGGCGCGATTTCGAATCGTGCGATAGGTCGTATCGGTGAAATTGACGACGTCTTGCCAGATATAGTCGCCGTAGCGTTTGCCATCCAACTCGGGCGCGTGATTGAAAAACAGCGACGGCTGACCATCTGGCTCAAAGCCATCCGGCTGGACGATGATGACCGGCTTGAGTGTGCCCTTGTTCATCATCTCTTGCGCGCGATCTTTGAGACCCCACTGTTCCCACTCCGGGATCGGATTGCCAAAGCCGCCGAAACCATGCAGCATATACAAGACCGGATAGCGGCGCTGCGTCTGTTGGTCATAGCCGGGCGGCAGGTAGATCAGTATCTTGCGGTCCTCGTTCAGCGCGGCGCTGTGGAATTTGGTGTCGATGCGCGTGATGCTGCCGGATGGGCGCGGCCACGGCGTCGGCGTGAATGTGGGTGTCGGAGTGTGCGTCCGCGTTGGCGTTGACGTGTGCGTCGGAGTCAGCGTAATCGTCGGCGTCTGGCTCGGTGTGGGCGAAAAAACCGGCGTGCGGCTCGGCGTCGGTGTCGCCGTGGGGGTCGCGGTGGATGTGGGAGTCGGAGTTGCGATCAGCGCCAAAACAGAAGAACAGCCGCTGACCGAAAAGAGGGCAAGCGCGCTAAGCAGGAATAGAGCGATCGGAGCAGAGTGCTTCATTGGGGTGCGCCGATAAAAGCCACGGACCCATTATAACCTGAATTGATTTGAACACAACAAAACATCAGCGTTGCTTCCGGCATCAAAGTCGAGTATGATGCGACTGACACCCTGCGGAGGATACGATGACGAAACGCGTGATGGGAGTCGGCGCGCATCCCGACGACCTAGAGTGGTACGCTGGCGCGACGATTGCGAAACTCGCGCGCGCGGGCGCAGAGATTACCTTTGTGGTTTGCACCGATGGGGAAAAAGGAAGCTACGATCCGAACGCGGACGCGCGACAGATCGCCATCCAGCGCCAAGCCGAGCAGCGCGACGCGGCAAACGCGCTCGGCGTACGCGAGGTGATTTTTCTTGCGCGCCCGGACGGCGAATTGGTCGCGTCGGAGGAGTTGCGCCGGCAGCTCGCCGCGCTCTATCGCAAACACCAGCCGGACCTCTTGCTCGCATTCGATCCGTGGACGCGTTACGAACTGCACCCGGACCACCTTGCCGCCGGGCGCGCCGCGCTGGACGCGCGCCTGGCGGCGAAGATGCCGCTCTACTATCCCGAGTTGCGCGGTGAGGGTTTGAACGCGTGGGCAATCGGCGAGTTGTGGCTCTTCGATACCGACGCGCCGAATCATTTCGTCGACGTGAGCGACGCGCTGGACGCGCAGCATCGCGCGCTCGCCTTGCATCGCAGCCAGACAGCCGTGTGGGACGACGCCGCGCGCGGCTTTATA
>JAMCRS010000388.1:1065-2672 GCA_023380675.1 Chloroflexota bacterium | reverse complement strand
TGACATTCATCCCGTCGTCGGTCAGAATCGTGGCCGTATACGTGCCGGGAGTCGACACGTTAAAGGTACACGTCCAGCGGACGGAGTAGTATTGAACCGTGACCCCGGGACCGGGCGAGGTGCCTTCGGGCCAGTAAAAGTTGACCGTCCCATCTGAACGGGTGAAAACGGGCGACCCGCCGAGCGTCGTGTTGTTAAAGTATTCGCCGGTGCAGCCGGACAAGAGACCCGGCCCGTACGGAAGGGTCTGCGCCGGCGGATAATACAGGCCCGGCACTCCGGGCGAATAGTAGGCCGTCGACGCGTTGAGGCTGGAGGTGACGAGCGCCGTTCCGCCGCGAGTGTGATTGTAGTACTCGACGCGGACGGTGTGGGCGCCCACGTTCAGATAGATCGTGTTCGAACGGGGAGCGGGCGGTTGGTCAAACCACGCGCCGATGACGAGCGAGCTGTCCACCCAGACGTTCATGCCGTCGTCCGAGACAGCGTTGAACGTATACGTGCCCGCGGCGGGGGCGTTGATCGGACACGTCCATCGGACCGAATAATTCTCGCTTCCCAGTCCAGGGCCGGGCGAAGTCCCTTCCGGCCAGTAAAAGTTGATCGAATTGTCGGCGCGGACAAAGGTCGGCGACCCGGCGAGGCTCGGATTAGAGAAATATTCGCCATTGCAGCCGGTCAAAAAGCCGGTCGTCACCTGCGCCGGGGGCACATAGGCCTGCGGCGGCACGTAAGACTGCGGTGGCACGTATACCTGTGGAGGCGAGTACACGGGAGCGGGCGGTGCATAGTAAGCGCCGCTGCCGGAAATGTTGTCGTAGACCTGCGCCGTTCCGCCGCCCGTGTCATTGTAGTACTGGACCTGAATCGTATGAGAACCAGATCCAAGATAGATCGAGTTGGAGTACGACGAGGGACCTTGATCGTACCAAGCCCACGTCAATAGGTTTCCGTCGACCAGGAGGTTCATCCCGTCGTCGGTCAGCATGGTAAACGTATACGTGCCTGCCGTTGGTACGTTGATCGTGCAGGTCCACCGGACGGAGTAGTAGGCCGTGGCAACCCCCGGACCCGGCGAAGTCCCTTCGGGCCAGTAAAAGTTGACCGCCGGATCCGATCGGACGAGGATGGCCGAGCCGGCCAGCGTCGTGTTGTTAAAGTACTCGCCAGTGCAGCCGGTCACGTAATCGCCGTTCGGCGCGGCGAGGACGGGGGCCGTGCCCATTTGAGCGGCCAGTCCTACCGCAAGTGCAACAACGACAGCTGCCATGCCGAGATGAACCGTTTTCATCTTTTCACCTGCTGCTTTCGACGTGCGAACGCGGCGCCGCCTCTGGCGCCTTGGCCTGCAATGTAATCAGCTCGTAACGCTATTATACTCCCAATTCGGCCGCGTGCGAACATTGGTTTGTAAGTGGGGATCTTCGACCCAAACACGGGGAAGGGAGAATGAAAAAAGGATTGGTTTTCAATATAGACGAGAAATCAGCCGGAAGAGCCCTGGCGCTATGACCGCATCAGCTTCGCCTCCGTACCGACCAGGACAGCCAGTCCTTGCCGGTCCTTGCGTACTAGCCCGCGAACGAGAATCGGCTCGTGAACCGACA
>JAMCRS010000388.1:0-1055 GCA_023380675.1 Chloroflexota bacterium | reverse complement strand
TCGACGCGCCGCGCAAGCTCATCGCTGGCGCAGAGGTCGATGTGGCCGAGTCGCGCGGCGCACAGGTCCACAGGATGCACGGAGATCGACTGGCCGAGAACGTCCTTTTCCCATGCGGCTCGCTCCTCCATCGACGGCTCGGGCTCGAATGTGACCGCGAGCCCGAAGAGGGGGAGCTGCGTGCTGTGCCGGCCGTGCCACCGCTCTTGTGCGAGTTGCTGAAGCATCGTTTTGGGATTACCCAGGCCGTCCAGCGCTCCGGCCTTGACCAGATTGACCGTCTCGCCGTACTGCGGCTGCGCGCGCGTGTTCAGGTCGAGAAGCGAGTCAAACGGCCGATTTGCGATGATTCTCTCGATCGTCGCATTCGTCAATTCGCGTACCTGGCCCAGGCCCATCCAGAGCATTCCGGGCCGTTCGAGCGTGAAAGATGCGTTGCTGTGGTTGATGTGCGGCGGCCTGATGGACATTCCCAGCCGACGCGCTTCGCTCATGTACACGTCGGGGCGATAGTATCCGCCCCAGACCGCCAGCCGCGCCGCCAGGAATTCCGCCGGACAGTGCGTCTTGAGATACGCCATGCGGTAGGCAACGGCAGCATAGCCGGCGGCGTGCGCTTTGGGAAAGCCGTAGCCGGCGAAGGCGGCCATCAGCTCCCAGACGTGCTGAGCGATCGTCTCCGGCATCCCGGCCGTCGTCTGCGCGCCGGAAATGAATTCGGCCCTGAGCCGGTCCATCTCATGAGCAGACCTGAACTTTGAGATCGCGCGCCGCAGGGTATCCGCTCTCCCGAGCGGCATCCCGGCGACCTCGTGCGCGATGCGCAGGACTTGCTCTTGATACAGGATCACGCCGTAGGTTTCGCGTAGAATGGGTTCCAGCGCCGGGTGCAAGTACTCGGCGTCTTCGTGACCGAGGTGCCTGCGAACGAAAGCGTCTTTGAGCCCACCCTTGAGCGGTCCCGGCCGGTAGAGCGCGAGCCCGACCAGCAGATCGTTTGAATTCCGCGCCGCGAGCTCGCGCAGCGTCATGCGCATCCCCGGGCTCTCGACCTG
>JAMCRS010000387.1 GCA_023380675.1 Chloroflexota bacterium | reverse complement strand
ACTACCGGCGGGACGACACGTTGAAAGAAGATCGCTGTACGTTGCGACTGGGGCATGCGGCCGAAGCGATGGCGGTGCTGAACAATCTGGTGTTGGGGTTGCTCTTGCGCCGGGGCGTGAAAAACGTGCCCGATGTGCGGCGGGACTACGCGGCCCATCCGAAACTCGCCTTGCCTCTCATCTTCCAGCGTGCCTAACGGCTTTGCAACAGCCCTGCCTTCCTTGCGACAATCGATTGACGCGGCGCAGAATCGCCATTATAATATCTGACACTCGGGCGCGCGAGCATCAGACTGTTGGGAGAAGAGTTGGCAGATATGGAATATCGGCAGTTTGGACGGACGGGGTTGCGGGTATCGCCCATTGGCCTTGGTTGTATGACTTTTGGTCGCGAAATCGACGAAGCGGCTTCCCGCACGATCATCCAGCGGGCGCTGGAAGCGGGGATCAACTTTTTCGACACGGCCGATGTTTACGGGCGGGGAGCCTCGGAAGAGATTGTGGGCCGGGCTCTTCACGAGGTGCGCGGCCGCGTCGTCCTCGCGACCAAATTCTACGGTCCGATGGGACAGGGACCGAACGACCGCGGCGGCTCCCGCTATCACGTGATGGACGCGGCCGAGGCCTCGCTCCGTCGCTTGCAGACGGACCATATCGACCTCTATCAGATGCACCACTTTGACCCCGAGACCCCTCTGGACGAGACCCTGCGGGCTTTGGACGATTTGGTGCGGGCAGGCAAGGTCCGCTATATCGGCTGTTCGAATTTCGCCGCTTGGCAAATTGCCAAGGCGTTCTGGGTCAGCGACCGTGACCGCTTGGCCCGCTTTGTTTCGGTCCAACCGCGCTACAGCCTGGTCTTTCGAGAGCCCGAGATCGATCTCCTGCCCATGTGTGCGAGTGAAGGGCTCGCCGTCATTCCTTATTCGCCTCTCGCGGGCGGATTTCTGACGGGCAAATACAAGCCGGGTGCGCCGCCGCCGGCGGACACGCGGCTCGCCACGGCCCCTTGGTACCAAGATGTCTATATCAAGGACAAGAATTTCCGCGTGGTCGAGGCCCTGGAACAATATGCCCAGACGCGCGGGGTCCCGAAAGAGCAATTGGCGATTGCCTGGGTCATGAGCCAGCCGGAGGTAACCGCGCCGATCGTCGGGGCCCGCACCGTACAGCAGTTGGAGACGGCGCTCGCGGCCTGCGAATTGAAAATGACATCCGACGAGCATGACGCGATGGCGAAATTGGCTCGCCAAGCGTGACGCGAGCCTTTTGAAATTGCTTGTAGTGAGGCACGTAGCCGATTTTTGGCGGACGACAGCCCCGCGTTCTTTACCCCGCGTTCTCCCGCGGGACCCAGCGGGGGTGCCGTAACGGTTTTTGGTGTTTAGATTATGAGTTCTGGTGTGTTGAATCTACGACCTGCGGCGACGGCGCCCGATGTGGGCATGATCCAGGCGCTCGCCCGGCGAGTCTCCGAAAATGTCGAACGGGTGATCCTCGGCAAACCGGGGGAAATCGAGCTGGTCTTGATCGCGCTCTTGTGCCAGGGACACGTCCTCATCGAGGATGTGCCCGGCGTTGGCAAGACGATGCTCGCGCGGGCCGTCGCCAAGTCGCTCGGCTGCTCCTTCAAGCGCCTCCAGTTCACACCCGATATGCTTCCCAGCGACGTGACGGGCGTCAGCGTCTTTAATCAAAAGACGCGCGAGTTTGAATTCCGGCCCGGACCGATCCTCGCGCAGATCGTCCTCACGGACGAAATCAACCGCGCGACTCCCAAGACTCAAAGCGCCCTTCTAGAGTCGATGGAGGAGCGCCAGGTGACTGTGGATGGGGTCACCTATGCGATGCCCAAGCCGTTCCTCGTCATGGCGACCCAAAACCCCATCGAATACGAGGGCACTTTTCCCCTTCCGGAGGCCCAACTCGACCGGTTTATGCTCCGCCTGCACCTCGGTTATCCCTCCGGCAAGGACGAGATGGCGATGCTCGACTCGCAGCAGTACACGCACCCCATCGAGGAGCTCCAGGAAGTGGTCACGGCGCAAGAGTTGTTGCAGGCGCAGCAGGCCGTCAAAGATGTCTATGTGGACAATCTCGTCAAGGAATATATCCTCGCGCTCATCGAGGCGACGCGTAAACACCCGGACGTCTATCTGGGCGCCAGCCCGCGCGGCAGCCTCGCCCTCTTCAAGACCGCGCAAGCCCGCGCCGCGATCGAGGGCCGCGATTACGCGATCCCCGACGATATCAAGGCTCTTGCCGAATCCACACTGGCGCACCGCCTGATTGTCAGTCCCGCCGCGCGCTTGAAGAACGTGGACCCGCGCGTCATTATCGACGAGCTGATCCATTCGGTGGCGGTGCCCGGGGCGCGCGGCGCCTTTTAAAGAGATAGATTACTTTTCTCAATGCAAGTGGGGCTGTCCGTCAAGCTTGATGGACAGCCCCACTCTTTTTGGGGCAATCATTGGGGTTGGGCGCCGGAGCGGATGGGCTAGTGGCTCGCCCCCGTCATTGCGAGACTTCATACCGCCTGGGGTATGTTAGGCGTCAGAAACTGGCTTGCGAGATCGTGATATACTGTCGGGGCCCGGGTCAGACAGTCAAGACCGTGCGACCACTGGTG
>JAMCRS010000386.1:5609-7583 GCA_023380675.1 Chloroflexota bacterium | reverse complement strand
AGAGCGGCAAGGGGCGGCGCGTGCGGCGCCCGGACAAAGCACAGCGAAGGAATTGGAAAGATGAAGTTGAGTGCAAACGGGAATGCGCTTGTGGGGCGCGTCAGGCGTGTTGCAAACGTCGAATGGAAGCCCTTCAAGGCGCGGGCGTTAACGGTGCGCGTGTGGCACGTCGCGTCGGTCGTCGTCGTTTTGCTGGCCGCGGTGGTCGCGTGCCAGGCCAATGCGGCGACGAATGCGGCAGGCGCGGACGTGTGGACCGGATTTCTGGAAGGCAAGACGGTCGACGTATCGTCGCAAGTGAGCGGCCGGGTGACGGACGCGGCGGTTGCGGAAGGGGACTCGGTCCAGCAAGGCCAGCTGCTGATGACGGTCGACGACGATCTGGCGCAGCAGCGCAAGCAGGCGGCGGACGCCGACGTCGCGGCGGCGCAGGCGCAATGGGCGCTGCTGCTGGCGGGAGCGCGCCCCGAAGACCTCGCGCTCGCGCAAGCGCGAGTCGATCAGGCGAGCGCGGCGCTCGCGGCCGCCACGCAGGCGGTCACAGATACGGAAGCGATACGCTCGAATCCGCAGACGCTTTTGATCTCGCAAGCGGACGCGGAGACGGGCGTCCAGGCGGCTACGCACACGCTCGACGCGGCCGCAAAACAGGCCGAAGCGCTCGACGGATGGCGAACGTTCTGGCGCGACCAACTCGAGTCGATGCAAGACGGCGTGACGATCATCGCCCCGATCGTCGGGGTGATGCATTTCGATACGCCGGTGCAGCGAATCGTCGACGCGCGCTCGGAGCAGACCAAGGCGGACAACGCAGCGTGGCAGGCGTGGATTGCGGCGGCGCAGGCGAACGCGAGCTTGACCCTGGAAGGCAAGACGGTCGACGGGGTATCGGGCCAACTGGCAAACCCGATCGCGCTCGACACACGCGTCGACCAGGCACACGCCGCGCGCGACGAGGCAGCGGCGAATTTGGAATCGGCGCAGGCGGCGCTGGAGACGCTGCGAGAGGGCGCGAGTCCGGCGCAGATCCAGGCCGCACGCGACGCCCTCGATCAAGCGCGGGCGCGGCGGGACGCGGTCGACCAGGACCTGGAGCACTATCGGATCACGGCTCCGCAGGCAGGGACGGTGCAGACGACGTTCTATCGCAAAGGCGAGGTCGTCGGAGCTGGCGCCCCGTTGGTCCGGCTGAGCGTGGACGGGAACCTGACGCTGCGCGTCTTCGTTCCGCTGTCGACGCTGGCCGGCGTTCGCGTAGACGCGACGGCGCCGGTGTGGGTGACGGAATCGAACAATCTTTCGGCGCAAGGCAAGGTGACGCAGATCGCGGACAATGCCGAGTTCACGTCGCGCCAGGCGCAAACGGACAGCGAGCGCAACGCGCTCTTGGTCGGGGTCGAAATCAGCGTCCCGAGCATGGGAGGCAGCCTGAAAGCGGGTATGCCGGCGAGCGCCTCCTTCACGCGGGCGGCGCCCGGGCCCGCGGCGGCGCTGCCCGCTCTGGCATCGAGCCCGAGTCTAAAGTACTCGGGAACATTGGAGTACAAGCAGACGCGGATCGCCGCCGAAGCGTCCGCGCAGGTGAATGCGGTCCACGTGAGCAAAGGGGACGTGGTGACCGCCGGAGAAACGCTGCTCGAGCTCGATCGTGCGTCGATAGACACGAGTGTGCGCGAAGCGGATGCGGCAGTCCGCGCCGCGCAATCCAATCTCAACCAGGTGATGGAAAAGGCGCGGCCGGGCGCGCTGGCGTCGGCGGACGCCGAAGTGGCGCAGGCGAATGCGGCGCTGTCCGGCGCGAACGCGGCGCTCGACGACGCAGACCGGGCGCTGTCGGCGCGACAGGATATTTCGACGCAGCTGCAAATGTACAAGGGTAAAGTGCTGGCGGCCAAGGCGACAGCCGAGGCGGCGCCGGCGACGCTCGCGTCGATCTCCACGACGCGTCCGTGCATCTGGCGTTCCTTGATCGTC
>JAMCRS010000386.1:0-5599 GCA_023380675.1 Chloroflexota bacterium | reverse complement strand
GCGGCGCAGGCGACGCTCGCGTCGGTCGGCGATCAGACGCAGCAAGCGCAGCGAGACCTATCGGCGGCTGGCAAAACAGAGTACGCGTCAATGCTCAAGCAGCAGCAGGCCGCACAGGCGAGCCTGCTGGCGGCCAAGGCGTCGTTCGACGGCGCGCTGCGGATGTACGGAATGTACCAATCGATGTTCGATCATCCGCTGGAGCTGGTCGCGGCGCAGCACGCGGCGAGCGGACAGGTGGAGGCCGCCAAGGCCGGCCTCAAGGTCGCGCAGGCGCAGTCGGATATCGTTCGGCGCGGCCCGCAGGCAGAGGCCGTCGACCTCGCCCAGGCCAAGCTCGACGCGGCGCAGGCGAATCGGAGTCTAGCGCAGGCGCAGGCCGCGCGCTATACGATCGCGAGTCCGATCGCGGGCACGGTGGTGGACCGGAGCGTAGAGGTCGGAGAGACGGCCCAGCCGGCAAGCCCGCTGCTGACGATCGCGTCGACAGGTGAGCTGCAGATGACGGTGTACGTCCCGCTGCACGATTTGGATGCCGTCCATGTAGGGCAAGGCGCGACCGTGACGCTGCCGAGCTTGCCGGGAAAGACCTATTCGGGTGCCGTGACGTACATCGCGCCGGAGAGCGAATTCAAGCCGGCGAACATCTACAACAGCCAGGAGCGCTCTGAGATGGTGTTTGCGGTCCGCGTGACGATTGAGAACCCGGAAGCGGAACTAAAGGCCGGATTGCCGGCGGATGCAGCGCTGAAATAGAGCGAAAGGTAGGGGCGCAGCAAGAAAGCAAACGAGAACCCCGTTTTCTCCAAGAAAACGGGGTTCTTAATTGCGCGAATACCCGGGTTGGCGTTCACATGGGAATGCTGGAAGACAATTGGCTATGAGGCGCGACGGGCTGAGGCGCCGCGAACATGGCGGCGGGGCTTGACCCGGCTCGCGGATGTGGCGCCGCGGATTTGAGCAGGCCGGTGCTTTGGCGCGCTCGACTCGCGGGCCCAAGGCGGCGGTTTGTCGCCGTAGTATAACGATTCGGGGGCGAGGTCGACGCCACCGGGCCAAGCAAGCGTCTGCCCGATCGGGTCAACAAAAATCGACGCAAATACGGCGGGATCGCTGCGAATTGGCGCGAACACCGGTCCCCAGAGAAGGGGTTCGAGATCGATATCCCGCTCAGTTCCATCCGTGAACGTTACGTGCACGTTGTAGCCCGAAACGATCTGCGCATTGCGGACGCCGATGACCTGAGGATATTTAGCGTTCGAAACTAGTTTCATACGGACTACTCCAGCCCTTGAACGCGCAGCAATTGTTCGCGGCGGCGGGCGCGCTCCCAGTTCCGTTCCAATTCGGCACGATGGAGCCTCTACCACTCGCGGACAAGCCGATAAGCGCGCGGAGGAAGTGAACCGGACATGATCTTGCATGTCGCGATGTCGATCAACGCCCGGTGCTCTGCATAGATCGCGTGAAAATGCGGTACATGTTTGTCGTCAAAGTACATTTGAATGTAGATACCGTAGAACTCGCTGATGGTAGGCACGGCGACGGCTCCAATCGACAACATCCATTCTATCATACCACGTTTTCATGGTCAACAAAAACCAATGCGATCCGGTAAACGTTCCGAATCTCTGCCTGCCTTGGCGAACGGGATGCTACAGGGGAATGCTATGGCGAGCGCTCCCTACGGAGGGCGGGTTGCGGTCCGTTATGTCTACTTCGCGATTGGCTACTACTATTTGCATCAGATGCCACAAGTTGACCGGACCTGTCACATTTTGACCTTTTCTGCTATTGAACTTTGACCAAAACTGTGGCATCTTGTGATAGATGGATGACCTCCTCACTACCAAGCAACTCCAGGAATTGCTCAAAGTCGACCGGACCACGATATACCGAATGCTGAGCGACGGGAGGCTGACGGGTATTCGTGTTGGAGGTCAATGGCGATTCCCGCGAGCCACACTCGAACAGTGCCTGGTCAACCCCAAGGCGCCCAAACCGGCTGGGCCATCGGAGGCAATCACCCCGAAGACCGATTTTCTTCCCCTCGACTGCCTTGAACCCATTCAGGACATCTTCGCGACCGCCGCCGACGTCGGTGCGGTCACGACGTCGATCGACGGCAAGCCGTTGATCGAGTTCAGCAACTCGTGCGCCTTTTGCCGGCTCGTGCTCGCGTCGCCGGTCGGCCGTGAGCGTTGCCAGGCGTCCTGGGCCCGTCTCGCGCAAACCGCCGAACACGCGCCGCGCGTCGAACGGTGCCACGCCGGGCTGTCGTACGCCCGCGGGCGCATCCAGGTGGGGCAGGAGTTCGTGGGAATGCTGTTCGCCGGGCAATTCGTCACCAGCGAGCAAGCCCTGGAGTCGTTGCCGGTCGACGTGCTTGCGCGCGAGTGCAGCATTCCAGGCGAGCAGTTGAAGCAGGCCGCGCGCGACATTCGCATCGTCGAGCCGACGCGTGTCAACTGGCTCCTGACGCTGCTTCAAAAGACGACGAGTACGTTCTCCCATATCGGGACTCGACAGCTCGAGCTCATCGGGCGACTTCGTCAGGTGGCGCAGATCGCCCGAGTCTAGTCCACCCAACGAACCCAATCGCACGCCGACGTGCGCCCGCGTTCCAAGGTGATGAATGCCTTGCCGTGACGGACCTGTCTGTCGCGCAAGGCATTTCCATTTTTTCGACGACGAGGTGAAAGATGTCCGACAAAGCCGTGATTATCATGACGAGCGGTCCGGAGCAGCCGCGGCGCTGCGCCTCACCGTTCTTTCTCTCGACGATCGGCACCGTGATGGATAGCGAGGTGTCGATGGTGTTTACGACCGACTGCACGCTCTTGTTGAAGAAGGGCGTAGCGGAAACCGTCTACCCGCGCGAGGGCGGAAAATCGGTCGCCGCTTTCCTCAAGGATGCGGTCGACGCGGGCGTCAAGCTGTACGCCTGCACGCCGTCCTTCGAGCTGCACGATCTGCAAGCGACCGATCTGATCGACGGGGTGGAAATCATCGGCGGGGCAGCGCTCTGGGAGATGATGGAAGAGTCCAAGATCGTGTTGACGTTCTAATTCCCGATTGCCCAATTGCCTGTTTGACCGATTACTAGACATCTGGAGGATGACATGGCTACGGTTCGGGGCTGCAATTTGCCCGAGGACCTATATTACCAGCTCGAAAAACACGTATGGGCCAAGCCGCTGGACGGCGGCATCGTCCGCGTCGGTATGACGTCGGTCGCCGGCAAGCTTTCCGGCGGCAAGCTGAACGCCGTCACGGTGAAAACCAAGAACATCGGGCAGGAGATGAAGCAGGGCAAGAGCGTGGCGACGGTCGAGAGCAGCAAGTACGTCGGCCCCGTGTCGGCGCCGGTGACTGGCACGCTCTTGCGCGCGAACGACAAGCTCGCGTCCGACCCCAACCTCGCCATCGCCGACCCGTACGGGGAGGGGTGGATCGCGGAGATCCAGGCGAGCGCGTGGGACGCGGAGAAGGCAAGTCTCGTGACCGGCGCCGAGGGCGTCGCGGCCTATCAAAAGAAGATGGAAACCGAGAATATTTCCTGCGCGTGATGAGACGCGCGACATTGACGACGATGGACGGTGACCGCAGTGCGGCGGAATCGACCGACGGATGACCTCCACCGATCGTCGATCAACTTGATGAGGAGGGTCGTATGCCCGAAGAGACCATCGGACAACACTTGAAGCGCCAAGGCATTTCGAGACGCGAATTCGTCAAGATGTGCAGCGTGCTCGTCGGCGCGATGGGGCTGCGCGACGTGCCGCGATGGAACGTCGATGGCGCGCCGCTGCTGGCGGCGCGTAGCGGTCGTTCCATCGTAGAAGAGAGCGGGCTGCCGGCGCACCTGGAATCGGCGCGCGGCTTTGCGTCCGCGGCCTCGATCGCGAACGCCCTGGCGGCCAAACCGCGTGCGCCGGTGATCTGGCTCGAGTTCCAGGACTGCGCGGGGTGCAGCGAGGCGCTGACGCGCTCGCAGGCGCCCACGCTGGTGAACCTGGTCCTCAATGCGATCACGGTGGAGTACCACGAGACCCTGTCCGCCGCGGCCGGTTTTCAGGCGGAACAGGCGAAGGACGACGCCATGAAGAAATACGCCGGCCAGTACGTGCTCGTCGTGGAAGGCTCCATTCCGACGGACAACGACGGGGTTTACTGCACGATCGGCGGACGGACGGCGGTGGACCTGCTCAAGGAAGCGGCCGCCGGCGCCGGCGCGATCATTTCGACCGGCAACTGCGCGTCGTTCGGCGGCATCCCCAAAGCCAAGCCAAATCCGACCGGCGCCAAGGGTGTGTGGGAGCTGGTTACCGACAAGCCGGTGGTCAACATCCCCGGCTGTCCGGCAATTCCGGAAGCGACTACGGGAACGATCCTCCACTACCTCGTCTTCGGCGCGCTTCCGCAGTTGGACAGCCTCAATCGGCCCATGACGTATTACGGACACACGATCCACGATCGCTGCCTGCGCCGCCCGTACTACGAAGCCGGCCAATTCGCCAACTCGTTCGACGACGAAGGGGCGCGACAAGGGTGGTGCCTCTACAAGCTGGGCTGCAAGGGCCCTACGACCTACAACGCGTGCGCGTAGATCAAATGGGACCAGGGGCTGTCGTTCCCGGTCCAGTCGGGTCACCCATGCCTCGGCTGCTCCGAGCCGAATTTCTGGGACGGCGGCGGCTTCTACCAGGGCCAGTCGGCTCCCCTGAGCCGGCCCGCCCTCGGCACAGTGGGCGTTGCAGCCGCCGCGGGCATCGTGCTTGGCGCCGGCGTCGCGATGGCGAACCGGGCGCAAAAGCCGAAGGGCGCCCAGGAGGAAAAACCTGCGGATGCTAAACCGGACGGCGGAGTCACAGAGTAGGAGGACATCATGGACTGGAATGCCATTCTCGAATTCGCGCGCGGGCCACTTTTTGAGGTCGCCCTGCTGGTGTTCGTGACCGGCATGCTATATCGCCTCGTGCGCGTCCTGCTGTTGGGCTGGAAACCCGACCGCGTGCCGGCGCGGGGCAGCCGGCTGGGCGGCGTCGGCAACGTGCTGGGCCGTGAACTCGAACGGTTGACCGGTATCGAGACCAGGGTGGCCGTCCTGGGGTATATCCAGCGGGGTGGCACCCCGACCGCGTACGACAGGGTACTGGCGACCAGGTTTGGGATCGACGCGATCGACGCTCTGCACGATGGTGGGGCGGGCACGATGGTCGCCCTCCAAGCGGACAAGATCGTGCGCGTGCCGCTGTCCGACGCTGTTTCGGAACCGAAGCTCGTGCCGAACGAGCTCTATGAGACGGTGGCCCGGCCCCTGTTCGGTTAGGGGCGGGGTGCGGGCGCTGGTGTTGGTGCCGGTGCCGGTGCCGGTGCCGGTGCCATTGTTGTGCCCGGTCCGGGTGACCTAGCTGCTGTGCAGTGACCGTCGTGGTGACTTGCGTGGCGTGCCTGTGAGGAGCTCCGAGAGGGGCTCGCAGAGCGTGGGTGTCGTGGCCAGGAGGATCTCCCCGGCGAGCCTCACCACCTCGCCGCCGGCCTCGGTGCAGATGAGGGAGCCTGCGGCCCAGTCCCAATCGTTCAAGTGGGACTCGTA
>JAMCRS010000385.1 GCA_023380675.1 Chloroflexota bacterium | reverse complement strand
CATCCTGGGCGCGCACCCCTACGGCTTTGCAAATCCGCCGGACGATCCGCGCGGGGCACACGGCGGCCTGAATTTCCTTCGCGTGCTCGACCTACACGACGTCATGTCCGCGAACGGCGACGCAGACAAGCCAATGTGGATCACTGAATTCGGATATGCGACGAACGCACCGGCGCCACCGGCGGCTCGGTCCAACCCGACAAACGGCGCACCGCCACTCGGCCCGGGCGTGAGCGAAGTCGAGCAGGCGCGCTGGCTGCCGCAAGCGTACGAGATCGCGCGTGACCAAATGTCGTTCGTGCAGTTGTTCACGGTTTGGAACCTCGCGTCCGGTCTGCCGGCGACCGATTCACAGGCCGGCTACAGCCTGCTGCACGGAGACGGCTCACCCAAGCCGGCGTTCGCGACTCTGGCCGCGGCGCAAAAACAGACGCCCGCCGCGAGTGTTGCGGCGGGCGTAAGGTCTGTTTTCACGCGACCGGCCGCGCGCAACTCGTTTCCGGTCCTGGCGCGCGACACGATCGTCCATCTTGGCGACAGCGAGTATCCATCCCCCTGGGTCCCGTTGTATTTGACACGGAATCCGAGCACCGTCTGGTCAGACCAATTCTACCTGACTGCTCAAGACCTTCAGTCCGCCGTCCCCGGACCGTGGCGGCTGACGATGGAATTGATGCAAGTGAACGATTTCGACAGTCGTGTCCTGGTCAACGGTGACCCGGTCGAGCCGCCCTTTCTACCAAGCGAGGATTTCACCAGCGTATGGGTCAGCGCCGCGTTTCGGGTGCCGCCGCACTTGCTCCGGGTGGGACGAAACGACATTTCGCTGGACGACGGTAAGGCGTTTCCGGCGTTCCAACAGCCCGGGTACACCTGGGACGACTTTCAGGTCCGCAACGTACTATTGGAGGCTCCGCAGTAGAGGATCGGGACCGGGTCAGGCAGTAAGATTACGGTCTAAGCGGGGACCTTGCTCCACTCCGCCGCGATCTCTTTGTATTCCGCGATCATCGCGTGATAGCGCTCGTGAATGCCCGGGCCAATTTCATTTGCCTCGATCCGCTCGAACGCCTCGAAAAGCTGGCTTTGCTCGTTCTCGGAAAGCATCTGGTCGGCCATGGGGAACAGGATCCCATTCTCTTTTTCGATGTGAGCTCGTAGAAGAGAGACGTATCCGAGCGCGCTGTCGACCAGGTCCGAAACGGCTGATCGCTCCCCTTGCGCGTACCTTTCGGCCGCGGCTTTCATCTTGCCAACCCACATGCGACCCTGCTCGTGCTCCGCAAGCATCATGGCAACCGGTCCTCCTTGCCGCGGCAGCCCGTGATCGAGGAGTGCAGGGAACAACTCCGTTTCTTCCTTGCCGTGGTGGCACTTGTCCGCAAAGCTGCGGAAAAAGTCGACAGCGTTCAGCATCATCTCTGGTGGTACGCTCTTGCCATCTTTCAGCCGATATGCCGACGCCTCGAGTACCTCGAGCATGGCGAGAATACCATCGTGTTCGTTCCGCAAAACCATCGTCGCGTTCATCGCTCACCTCCTGTTCGATTGTCGATCCACGATCATTGTATCAGGCGCGGAGCGAATTCAATGCGACTTTAGTCGCAGCCGGTCCAGTCTCTAATGCATCCTTAACTGCCATGTCGATTCGGGGCTCAACGCAGTCGGCAAAAGGAAAGCCGACCGTGGGCTCCCCTACAGTCGGCTGCGCGATGTGCGTCTTGCCGCGATCCGCTAGAAACGATAAAGCACAAACCTAGGCGGACGATTTGGGGATACCTTTCAGGCCTTCCCGAATCGCGTCGACCAGGCCGGATTCGACCGCTCGGATCGCTTCCCCGATAGCATTCCGGGTCGCCTTGGCATTGGCGCGCCCGTGCCCGATCAGGATCAGGTGATTCACTCCCAAGAGGGGGATCGCGCCGGTCTCGGCGTAGTCCGCCCGCAATCTCAGGTCGGCGGTCACCTCACGCGCGCGCGCCAACGCGTCCCCGGTCAGGCGCTCTTCCAGCCCGAGGTCGGCTAGATTGAGCAGGTGTTCGGAAAGACTCTCGGTGTACTTGATGACAATGTTCCCCGCCAGCGCGTCCGTGACGACGACGTTCGCTTTGCCCGTAGGAAGGTCGTACCCTTCCACGTTCCCGATAAAGTTCAACCCGCTCGACTTGAGAAGAGGAAAGGCGGCCTGGCCGAGCGCGTTGCCCTTGTTGTCTTCGGCGCCGTTTGCCAGGAGCCCGACCCGCGGCCGCTCGATGCCGCGCATGCGCTCCATGAACACGCTCCCCATGAGCGCAAAGTGCAGCAGGTACTCCGGCTTGCAGTCCACGTTCGTGCCGACGTCGATCACAAATGTATTCGGCTGCAACCCAAAGAGCCACACCCCGACGGCCGGCCGCGCGATCCCTTCTATCCGGCCGAACGTCAGTGTGCCCGCCACGAGTGCCGCGCCGGTGTGTCCCATCGTGACGCACGCGTCGGCGCGACCCTCCACGACCAGGTCGCACATGACGCGCGTCGAGA
>JAMCRS010000384.1 GCA_023380675.1 Chloroflexota bacterium | reverse complement strand
GCTGCGTGATGCCTACGCCTATCTCGCCTTGCACAACGTCCGGATGGTCATCTACTACAATCTGAACGTCCAATGCGATTGGAGGGTTTACACCCCGGATGGAAGCGTGCGAGTTCAAGGCTACAAAGACGCCGTATCGACCAGCAGCTTCCGCTATTATTCGCCGTCCGCTCTCTATTCGCTCACTCTATCACCCTAAGTCCGGACCGCGCCGCCCAACTGGGCGAATGGACCCGGGCATGACTGCGGAGAACTGCGCCACAGCCACGTTCAAACGAAGCAATCTCTAAACGAGATTGCTTCGTTTGCGTGTGCGGTATACCTGGCAGCGCGGGGAATCACACCACGAGGTTGCGTTTCAGTGTGTCTCGCGGCGCGTACGCAGCCGCTTTAGTCCTCGCCGGTTGGTTGCATCAACAGCGCATCCGGGTGTATACTCCACCCAGGTCGGTTGGAGTATACTGTGTCCCCAGGATCTGTCAGCAGCCAACATAAGGAGTGCGAGCGCGATTCGGCCGCGCGTCGTTCGCGCCGCGCCCGGTTCGAACGGGGTGTCGCGCGCCTCGCGCTGCTGGCCGCCGTCGTCGCGGCCGGCCTCGTCATTCAGGCGAACCCGCGATTCGTCGGCTCTACGATCGCGGCGACGGCCCACGTTCCATCCGCCGTTCAGCCCCGTCCCGCGCCGGCGCAGACGGGCGCACTTTTCCTGCCCTTTGTCTACAAAGTAGCCGTCCCGCCCATGCTCCTGGGCACTTATAGCACCGTGTACATGGGGGATCAAGCTACGGTCGATCAATACCTCCTCGGATTCGACGCGTGGGCCGGCTTGGACCGAACGTGGAACATGGGACACTCGATCTGGGGCGATTTCGTCAGCTTCGAGGTCTCGAGTCCGTCCACGACTGTGAACACGATCCTCGAGACGACGTGGCAGAACGGCTATACGACTTTCGTCAACCTCTCGACGGACACGACCTACACGGCCGCCCAAATTGCTGCCGGCGCCGACGACACTGCGATCACGGCGTGGGCTCAGGCGTATGCGGCTTGGGCCGGCCAGGGCGATCATCGGCGCGCTTTTATCGCGCCGCTCCAAGAAATGAACGGCTATTGGACGCACAACGGCACCACCCTGTACGGTCTCGACCCGAGCGGATACAAAGCCGCGTTCAAGCATATCCAGAACATCTTTGCGGCCGCCGGCGTCACGCGCAGCCAGGTCTGGTGGACGTTTGCTCCCAACGGATACACCGCACCGGGCGACCCGCCGATCTCGTCGTACTATCCGGGCGACGCGTACGTCGACGTGGTCGCGTTCAGCGCGTACAATTTCGGCTATTGCTCCGTGAACTTGTATCCGGCATGGGAGACGCCGCAGCAGGTCTTTGGCTCGTACATTACGCTTATGCGACAGATCACCAGCACCAAGCCGATCTTTATTGCAGAGACCGGGTCGACAGCCTATACGGCCACCGGAACCACCAGCAACTCTAGCAAGAGCCAGTGGCTGCGGGACGCGTACAGTTATCTGGCCGGCCAGAATATCCGCGGCGTTCTGTACTTTAATTCGGACAAGGAATGCGATTGGGCAGTTTACCAACCCTGGAGCGGCGGACGCCAGGTCCAGGGATACAAAGATGCGGTGTCGATTCCGGCGGCGCGTTACTTTACGCCCGCGAGTCTCTCGGTTTATTCGCTCCCCCCATGAGCCGGCGGTCGGTCGAATCCTCCGTTCGGCCGTGTGTCAGGTCCAGTTAAGATGCAGCCCTCCGAACCCAAATTCGCGATCATCTACTTCTCGAGCACTGATTGGGACGCGATGTGGCAGCGTCCGCAGCGTTTGGCGTCGAAACTGGTCCAGTACGGCCCGGTGCTGTACGTCAACAGCCTGGGACTGCGGACGCCACTTTTACGCGATCTCCGGCGCATCCTGCACCGCGTGGCCGCCGCATTAAGCCAGACTCCCACGCCTTTGCCCAGCCCCGGGCTGACTGTGCTCTCCCCCCTGATCTACCTCCCGTTCCCTCGCAGCGCGTGGGCCGCGCGGATCAACGGCCGGCTGCTCGATCGTTCGCTCGCCGGTTGGATCAAGCGCCTGGAGGGGCGCCCGCTCATCCTGTGGATTGGAATCCCGTCACCTGCGGTCATGGAGGCGGTCAAGCACGTGAACGCACGTTTGCGCCTGTACGACTGCATTGACAATTTTGCCGCGTTCCACAAGAATCGACCCGACATCGTCGAGACCGAACGGCGCCTGGTCGCGAGCGCGCAGATCGTCTTTGCCACTTCGGCCGAGCTGTTCGAGAGAATGAAAGAGATCAATCCGCACACCTTTCTGATCGCGAACGCGGTCGACTTAACACTTTTCCACGCGGAGACGACGGGGCCGGCCGCGGCGCCCCGGGACATCGCGGAGTGCCAGCGGCCCATCCTCGGCTATGTGGGCGAGATCGCAGAGTGGTTCGACTGCGAGCTGGTCCGCGACCTTGCCGTCCAGAACCCGGATTGGTCCATCGCACTGATCGGCGACATTCATTCGGATGTTGCCGCGCTCCTCGCTCAGCCGAACGTGCACTACCTCGGGCCCAAGAATTACGAGTTGATACCGAGTTACGTCGGCCATTTCGACGCGTGTCTTGTCCCGTTCAAGGTGAATGCCTTGACGAACGCGGTCAACCCGATCAAGATCTACGAGTACCTCGCCATGGGCAAACCGGTCGTCAGCACCCCGCTCCGCGAAGTGCAGCGTTTTAGCGAAGTGATAGAAATTGCCGACCCCGCCGATTTCTCCAATGCGGTCAAGAGAGCCTTGGCCAAATCGGATGATTCGAGCGTCCAGCAGCGGCTGCAGGTTGCCCGAAACAATACGTGGGATATCCGCACTGCCGAGATCGTCCGCATCCTCGCCGATTCGATCAAGGGGTCCGCTTGACCGTCACACGCGGTCGGGACGCCGGTCCCCAGCGGAGCAGTCTCCACAGAATGTCGCCCGGGCGCGCTGGCTCTCCACGCAGCCCTTGGTCGAGTGCGAGAGTGCCTGCCGGGCCAACCGATTTGACAAAAATCAGAACCTATTGTAAAGTATGCCTGTGATGACGAAACGATATTCGACCTTTGCGTTTTACTTTTATGGCTACTTTTACGCCGCCGAAATAACGCGGGGTCGAATCGTCACGCCTTGAGTTCTAGCGGAAGCATCACGAGAGCGTGGGGATAGACCCCACGCTCTTTTTGTTTTTTGGGAGGTTCTCGAATGACCGTGCGCGGAATCCGCGGCGCCACAACGGCAACCGCCAACACGCGGGAAGCAATCCTGGACGCGACGCGTGAGCTGCTGCTCGCCATCGTCGCGGAGAACCACGTCGACCTTGCCGACGTTGCGAGCGTCTACTTTACGGTCACCCCTGACCTCGACGCCGCCTTCCCCGCCCGCGCGGCCCGCGACCTCGGCTGGAACGACATCCCCCTCCTCGACGCCCAGGCGCCGCGCGTCGCCGACGACCTGCGCCGCTGCATCCGAGTGCTCGTCCACTGGAACTCAGAGCGTCCTACAGCAGAAATATCGAATGTGTATTTGCGCGAGGCGCGCACCCTTAGACCTGATCTCCTGGAGATTCGCAGATGAAGATCATTGCGTTTCAAGGCGAAGACGGAGCCTATTCTCAGGAAGCCCTATTCGAAGCGTTCGGTCCGGCGACGCAGACCTCGGCCTGCTCCTCGTTCGGCGAGTTATTTGAAGCGGTCGAATCCGGACGGGCCGACCTGGGAATGCTTCCCATCGAGAATTCGACAGCCGGCGCGATCAATCAATCGTACGACCTGCTC
>JAMCRS010000383.1 GCA_023380675.1 Chloroflexota bacterium | reverse complement strand
GACGGCGCGGCGAGTCTTTTCGCCGGCAGCGCCGCGGCAACATCGGCCGGTCGACCCGCGGCGACCGATTTCATTATCGCCGCCAATCCCGCTGCCCCCGTAACGCCGAAGATGACCCAGACCTGCAGATAGAACTTGAACACGGTGTTCATGCGGCCGATGTCGCCCTGATAGACGATGAGCTCGACGACGAGCGTGAGGGCAATCGCGGCTGCGATCAAGAGCGCGATCAACCGGCGCGCCGGCTCAAGGTCCGGCCGCAACACGAGCAGACCCGCGAGAACCAAAAACGGCAGCATCAAGGCAAACACAAAGAGCTGCGCGACCAGGACGACCCCCTCGAGCACCATGCCGACCAGGATGATCGCCGCGGCCAGATCCTCGTACGGCGTCGGGGGCACTGAAAAGACGCGCTGCAGCGTGAGGACCCGGTCCAGACGCTTGGAGCGCACGATGGCAAGCCGAAAGAACCGGAACGGCCCACGCGAGACTTTGGAGTCGAACGTCTGCCGCAGCAGATACGTCGCGATCACAAAGAGAAAGATGCCATAGACGACGAGGTATTGAGTGAGCGTGGTACGCGCGCCTTGCCACAGCTCGACGCTCAAGTAGGCGGTCGCAAAGTTGCTGACGAACGGCTGCCACAAAAGTGAGCTGAGGAGGAAAATGACGACGAGCCGCCAGGCAAAGCCCACTAGTCCGGGCAGGTCGATCCTCCGCCTTCGCCCGTATTCACCGACCGCGAGCGCTGCCGCGACGACGAGCTGATACGTTGCATAGTCGGCGTAGTTGATCGCGCGCAGCGCACCAAGCGCAAGCGCCGCGACCACGACCTCGATCACGTCGGCCGGCGAGACCGGCAAATGCGGCAGGAACGGGAGCCGTCCGTCGTCGTCGCGGTCGCGCACGACAAAGTTGACGGCGAGGCCGAGCACGACGAGAGTGAAAGGAAGCGCCATCAGATGGGCGTGCAAATCGGCATATAGAAAGGTAAAGATCGGGAACTCGTTGATGGTGTCCGGGATAACGCGCGACGCGTTCCAGTACCACCATCCGATCGCGGCCTGCAGCGGCTGGTGGTCGATCACGACACGCTCGACACCTGCGATTGCGGCGGCCAAGCTCGCCGGCAGCGGCCCGTTCGGATCGCCGCCGCCGGTCTTGACGAGCGTTTGGCCGATCAGAACCACCTGCCCAAGATTGCCGATGACGGCAACAAAGAGCGCTGCCAGCAAACCGGCGGCATAGTTCCAGGGATTGGCGTCATGTACCGCGCCGTCCGGGGCGTCTTGTGCCGGCGCAGCGCCAGAACGACCGCCGCGAATGCTCGAGGCGAGGTTAAAGGCCACGCTGAATGCTCCGGTCGCGGTCAACGCGTAGTACATCGGAAGCGCGAGGTTGTAGGCAACTTCCGTCACGATGCCCGAAAAGCGCACGAGCGTGGCGGTCATCATTTGACCAAAATAGTAATAGTTCAGATAGCCGCCCGCGAACCAGGCGTCGTACGGCGGGAACCAGGTGGATCTTGTGATTTCGTTAAGGAGGGTAAAATCCATCGGCTTTTCGCCGCCATAATACGGGTGCCAGAGGTCCGGGTTGCCATAGCGGACCAGGAGAAATCCGCCAAAACAGAGGAGAAACAAGAGCTCCTCGAACAGGAGCGCGCGACCCTGCTGGCGCAAGAACCGGGACATGTCGCGCCAGGACCGCCACACGATCACCACTGCGAGCACGGCGACGAGGCCGATCGCGAGCGCGATGCTCCGTCGGCTGAACGGCAGCACGTGATAACTGGCCATCATCCACGCGATCCAGGCGGGAAGGAGGATCCCAAAAGCCTTGGCAAACACATAACCGCGGTCTCGGAGCGCCCGGAAAACGACGAACGCGAGCGGGAATGCGATCCAGCCCAGGAGCTCGACCAGCCCCAGCCAGCCGACGACCGGAATCTGATTGATCCAATTGCCGGGATCGAAGATTTGCGACCAGGTTCCGCCGCTCATCTGCGCGATCCAATCGCCCGGCTTGAGCAGCAGCGCCGTCTTGACCTGCGTCGCCTGAAGCGGGGTGAACCGATAGACCTCCGTGAGATCGACACTGTCGAATAGGCTAGCCGTATTGGCGTGCGAATAGCTGGCGGTCTTTTTGAAGATGAGGACTTTGGGGTGGTCGTAGACCGTGAAAGCTTCCTCGGCATTATCGTCGGCGATCTGAATGCCAAAGAGCTGCGGGCGCGACGTAAAGGTCGCGACCAGGTCAAATCCCAGCTTGCCGTCGAACAGCCACTCGTAATATTTCGTCGTCATCGGGTAGCGCATCGGGAGGCGGGGGATCGAGGCGTAAAGCCGGTTGCTCGAAAGAACGAGATAGTCTGCCTCGTCAAGCCACGCTATCGCCTGAGTTCGTTTTTCGGGAGTGTCCTCGTCGTACCAATGCATGACGCCGTCGGAGGACGAGGCCAAGCCGTGATACATTCCGCCATAGGGATCTTTGCCGTCGATCCTGAGTGGCAGCGGGTCATCCCAGTGCTCGTTTCCGATCGCCGAGCCAGCCGGTATATTGTCGTACATCCACTCCGATGCGGCCACGCGCGAGACCGGACGCGTGTAAATGGTTGTGAAGGCGGTCGCCCAAAACAGCGTGTAGCCGACGACGACCAAGGTCAGCAGGCCGACGGCGGCGCGCGGCAGCAGGCGCGTGAAGGAGGCGCCCGTGCGCCAAGCCTGAGCCATCGGGTCCGGGCGAGTCACGCGGTCCCACAATGCAACCAAAAAGTAACCGGCGAGGAGCGCGAGGAACGGATAGATCTGGAGGAAATAGCGCATCGTCTTGACGAATTGCTGGCCGGAGTATCCGAACGTAATACCGACCCAGACGACGACGAGGAACTGGTTCCATTTGCGGTAGCGCACCAGCTCGTATAAGGCGAGAAGAAAACCGGCCCACGCGGCGAGACCCATCGGCGGACCGAGTCCCCATCGCACCATGTTGTCAAATGGGAAAATGTAGGCGGTGCGGTCGGTCCATTGGTCGCCGGGAGGATAATCGATCTTGCCCGAGACCAGACCGCTGATATAGGTCATGTTGTCGGCGAATTTCGGATTGACGCCCCCGGCCCACGAGAGGGCCGAGTCGAAAAAGACGCCGATCAACCCATGGCTCATGTCGAGCTCGGGGAGCCGAGGGGAAAAAAAGTTGGGGCCGTTCGCCGCATACGGCTGCGCGATGCGAAACAGCAACAGAGTCGCAATCCCCGCGCCGACGAGCCCCGCGAACGCGCGCGTGCCCGGCTTGGGCAGCCAGGCGGCGATCGAAGAGCGAGGGCGATCGAGAACGACCAGCTCGCCGGCGCTCGCCGGCGGCGGCGCAGGCTCGCCCGCGGGCGCGAGCGACGCCGCTTGGCTCTCGTATGCCCGGCGGGAAGCCTCGGCGGCGAGGTAGGCTCGGAGAGCGGCTGCCGCGAGAATCACCGTCACGAACGGCGCGATGTTGATCCGCCCGGCGAGCGCGATTCCAAAGGCACAGCCCGCGAACAGGAACGCAGTCCACTTTTTCCCGTCGGCAATATCCATCGCGTACCAAAAGGCGATGAGGATCGGCACGTTCGTGAACGTGTCGACGGTGAAGAAATGCGACTGTTGGATGTCCAGCACCGACGCGGCGAGAAAGAGCGCGCCCAGAAGCCCGACGCGTGTGTCGTACAGCCTCCGGCCGATGAAAAAGATCAGGAGGACCGTCGAAAGGTCGAAAAGCGCGGACAGCGCGCGCCCCACCAAAAAGATCTGGCCGTAGCCTGTCTGGTCGAGCCAGCCTCCAACGATTCGCGTAATAAAGATCGGAAAGGTGCCGTAGACGAAGAGCCCAAAGTCGTGGTTGTACGGGTTGAGGGGTGAGCAGGCGGTATCGAAAAAGCCTCCCCACTTGGCGCAACCGCTCGGCGGCGGGCCGGTCACGTCGAGTTGGCCGGGAAGAGTCAGCGACGATTCCACCATCGTCAAAAAGCGCTCGTCCGGATGAAGATGCTGGTCCAGGTCCCAATCGATCCCAATCAATCGGACGACCGCACCGAATACCAGAATGAGCACGAGCAGAATCGGTGCAAGCCACAACCACCGCGCCCCCGGTCGATCCGCGGCTGGACGTACGTCCACTGAAGTCAATTCATTTGCCTGCATTTGACCCTTTGGTATCCGCTGTCACTGTTCGTCCGATCGAGTTGTACCGCCGCTCATGGGGCGCTATACAACTCACCCTGGACTCCGGTGCCGGGAACATAGAACAAAACGAAATCGTGGCCGGGCGTGCTGGCGTGAAAAACGCGCGGTTGCCCATTGGGGAACAATTGCTCGAGCGTCGCGAGATTCGTGCGGTCCTGCGCCGCCAAGACGTAAAGCTTGTTCGCGGAATCTGCCGGCACGGAAACTGCCGCCTGAGCATTCGGGAGTGCTTGCTGCCAGCCGACGTGTCCCATGTCGATTCCAACGCTGCGGGGATCGACCCAGTACGGATAGGCGATGAGCCAGGCGTGCTCGGCGTCTCCGATGCTTCGATCAAAGCCGCGTATCGCCTCCGCGATCTCGGTCGAATTCCGCGATGCCTGACGGTAGACCACGTTGAAATCGACGAAATATCGGGAATAATTCGCAGCGGCGGCCGCGGCGAACACCAGGGCAACCGCTCCCAGACCAGCGAGCGCTCGCCAAGGCGCCGGCTCCAGCGCGGCGACAATGGAGCGACCTATCCAAACCAGCGACAAGGCTGCAATCATACATACGAAAGGAACGGCCGTGCTGGCTTCTACCGCGCTGGGATTCTCGTCCGGATTCGCCAAGCTCAGAATGGACGGGAGGAGGGCGATGAACAGCCCCGCGATCAAAATAAGGTAGACCTTTTCCCTAGAGCGCAGCAACCGGTACAGCGCGAACACCAAGCCGAACAGAAACAGACTCGCCGTAACCAGGTCGAGCGCGGGGTCGCCCGGCACATTCACAAACCACGCTCCGTCGCCGTGCCAATTGAACATGAGCGCAGCTTTGGCAACATTCTGAGAAAAAAGCGCAACCGGGTTGCCGGGCAGCGACGCATCGCCCGCGCCGATGCGTGCAAGCACATGGTACCAGTAGACTGCCGGTTGGTCCACTGCAAAACGGACTAGCGGCACTGCGACGATCAGTGCCAGGGCGAACAGAAGGGCCACGTTGAGTGCAAATGCGGTGATTGGCGGACGCCGATCGAAACTCGAGATCGCGTACCAGAGCAGCGCGATCGCGAGTATCAGGACCGGCGCGATCCGGAACGCGTCCGCGCCGTACAACCCAAGACCGAGCAGCAGACCGGCGATCAAAAAGTCGTTTCGCCGCTGGAATTTCAGCGCCCGGACGAAGAAATAGAGCGTCGCTGCTATCGCCAGCGGCGGCAACTGATAGCTCAAACCCAGACGGTCGAGCGAGACCGGCCATTTGGCGACGGCGACCAACGCGGCGGCCGCGAGCGCCACATCCGTTTCAAACAGCTCGCGAGTCAGAAAAAAGACAGCCGCGACCAGCAGCAGTCCGCTCGACGCGCTGACGAGCTTGAGCGCCATAAAGTCGAGCGGGCGCTGAGACAGTGCGACAAAGGCAGCGGTCGCGTAGAATTCGAGCGGCTCGCGGCCCGTGTTTCGCTCAAAGTAGATCGGGCGCGCTCCGTCAAGAACGTCGGCGATATCGAGCACATTCTCGGCGTGATCGCTTTCCATCTCCGCCGGAACGCCGGCGAGGTCGTAGAAGCTGAAAAACGCCGCAACCAGCAGGATGGCGAACAGAATCACGGCTCGGAGCGGCAGGCGAATGCCGTTCGCCGCCTGGTTTCTCATGGTTGATATCCATGCGCCGAGCTGTGCCCGCCAGGCCATCAGGTCCCGTTCAGGGATCCAAAAGGCGTAAAGGAACGCGCCGATGCTCCCCAACCACGCCAGAGCGTTGTCCGAATTGAATTGATTTCCGCTGATGAAGACAAAGGTAAGAAGCGCCAATCCGAGCGCGCTCAACGCAAGCGTCGTGGGCAGCCGGCGAGCGTTCCTCACCGGCGGCGCCGTCTCCTCGTCACGCGTCTCGATCCTGACGGGACTGAACACCAGCGCGGCGAACCACAAGCCCAATGCGGCGGCGTAAGAGACCAACGCCGACATGTCCTGCTCGCGAAACACGTGCAGGTAATGCGCGACAGCTGCCACGAACAAGGCTGAGAGAGTCAGCAAGACCTGCAGGGGAATCCGGAACAGGCTCACTTGCGTTCACACACGAAGAAGAGCGATGCGCCGTCTTTGTCTGGCGGCTCGTCGTAATAGCGGCGGAGCAGCGGTTCGATCAGGCAAAAATTCGGCCGCCACGGGGCGATGATCCAACGACCGAACAAGCGCTTGTATATTATCGTCGGCGCAGAGTAATAGTGGCCCAGATCGAACACGTGAGACGCGGCGCGCGAGAAATAGGCGCAGCTCTCGCGGACCTGGAACCCAAAGCGGCCCAAGCGCTCGGTCCACGTCTCTGCCGAGTCGGTCCGATAGTGGTGCGCGATACGATTGAAGAATCCGCCATAGCGCGCGGCGGCGCCCTTCCAGCCCAGCCGATTGAAGAGGTCGGCAAAGAACAGGTATTCGGCGTAGTGCTGGTTCGGCGTCGTAAAGACAAAGAGACCGCCCGGCTTGAGCACGCGGTAGGTCTCACGCAGCGTCGCGTCGATGTCCGGGATATGCTCCAAAACGGAATTGCTCAGCACCGTCGCAAAGGCGCCGTCCTCGAAAGGCATGGCGTTGCTGTCGGCGACGCGCAAATCTCGGTGCATGCCGCGGCGGGCGGCTTCGGCGATAGCGATCGCGGAGGGATCGATGCCGGCGTCAAGGGGCTGCGTAAAAGCCGCCTGCGCGAAATGTCCGTCGCCGCAGCCCAGGTCGAGGATGGGACGCGGCCACTCGCGTTCGCCGATCATCCGGGCTTCGATGCTGCGCAGCAGCGCGCGGAACGCCGGAACGGCGACGAGATGCTCGAGCATATAGTCCCGTGAGCTCATGCGTGTTGCAACCCGGAGAAGAGCGTTTCATACGCAGCGACCGTGCGCTCGATCGCGAACATCGCGGCGACCTGCTCTCGCGGCCGCAAGTACTCCTGCCGGTTTTGCAGCACCCGCACGATCCCGTCGGCCAGCGCCCGAGCGTCCTTGATAGGCACGACCTGACCCATTCCTGTCATCCGGATCGGTTCACGCACGCCGGGCAAGTTCGTCGCCACCACCGGGCAGCCGCTCAACATCGCCTCCACCTGGACCAAACCGAAGGTTTCCGTCGAATTGATGCTCGGAACGGTCAAGACGTCGCACGCACCGAAAAAGGCGCTCATCTCCTCGACCGGGACCTGGCCCAGAAATTCGAGATATTCTCGATACTGCTGTATTTTTGGCTGAAGCCGCTCCCAGACGTTTTCGCCAATGACTTGCTTGTACTGGCCGGCGAGCAAATACTTGACCGCCGGAATCTGCTCGCGCACGAGCGGAATCGACTCGAGCAGATAGTCGATTCCCTTTTCTTCGGCAAAGCGCGCGGCAAAGCCGACGATGGCGTGACCGTTCGCGTGGGTCCGCTGCTTGAGGGCGGCGACGGCCTCAGGCTGAGGCGGCTCGATCTGGATCGGCGGTGGAATCACGACGATCTTGGATCGGAATTGCGACAGGTACGGAGAATGATTGGCAAAGTCATCAGTGTAGGCGGAGATGCGGTCCGCAAAGATACCGGCCATGCTGTTGGACAGGAAGACCGCCCGATCGATCACTCGATTGACCAGACCAGGCGGCAGTTGAAGATCGGAGTGGTACGTCAGCACCACTGGTTTGCGCGCGATCGCGTGCCCCAGCAAGGCCAGCGGGCCTCCCTCCGCCTGCGGGAGATGGACGCTGATCACGTCGCTCTGGCGCATCAGCACTGCCGCGCGTGAGAGGAACCCCGGCATGATGCTCCCTTTGCTCGCGCGAAATAGAACCGGGTGCCGCAGAACCTCGACGCCGTCCATCACCTGACGGCGAGGCAGACGGGGGTCGTAGTGCGACGTGAGGACCGTCACGCGATGGCCGCGATCCGCCAGCGCACGCGCCAGGCGTTCAACGTAGATCGTAAGGCCGCTGATGTGAGGGCGATAATAGGTCAGAACGATCAGAATCTTCATCTACGAATTGCGGCACGGCAAGACTAGTGAGTGAATAAAGCCTGGTTATCTTTGACCCAGCAGTACAGTTTTTCTACCCCCGACTTGACGTCCACCTTCGGTTCCCAATTCAATTCGCGCTTTGCTTTGGAAATATCGTAGACGCAGACCTTCTGATCGCCCGGTCGCCAATCGCCGCGGGCGGCCGGCACGGGAGCGCCGTGCAGGCGCTCGAGCAGGGGGCCGAACTCCGCCCAGACAGAGATCGTATTCCGCGGTCCGCCGCCGACATTGTAAACCTGGCCGGCCTGATCGTCGATCCGCGCCACGGCGGCGTCGTAGGCGTCCAGCAGATCGTCGACAAAGAGCATGTCGCGCACCTGCTTGCCGTCTCCATAGATGGTCACGGGTCTCTTCAAGACCGCGGCGATAATGAACCAGGCCAACCAGCCCTGGTCCTCCTCCCCAAATTGACGGCAACCGTAGATCGCCGACTGGCGAAACACGACCGTGCGCATCCCATAAATGCGATGATAGTCCCGCACGTATTGGTCCGCCGCGCCCTTGCTGCATCCGTACGGCGAATGAAAATCGAGCGGCTGCACCTCCGAGACACCGTTCGGGAGATCGCCATACTCGTAGCGCGTCGCCCGTTCGACGACCGGCACGTCCTCCATTCCGCCGTACACCTTGTTCGTGGACGAATAAACAAAGACAGGGTTGCGCCCCGACGTGCGCGCCGCTTCGAGCGTGTTGAACGTGCCGAGCGCATTGATCTCGAAATCGGACCGCGGGTCCGTCAGCGAAGTAGTGACGGCGACCTGGGCCGCAAGATGAAAAACCGCATCGGCGTCCTTTGCCGCCGCCGAGATCGCGGGGGCATCGCGCACATCTCCCTGAATCAACTCGAATCTCGAGTCGTACTTTTCTCTCAGCCAGGCGGCGTTCTTCACCGCCCCGCGCCGGGAGAGATTATCGAAGGCGACCGCATGTTCCCCGCGCGTCAAGAGCCGGTCCATCAAGTTTGCGCCAATAAATCCGCAGCCGCCGGTCACGAGTGTTTTTCCCACCCTTTTCCTCTCCATTGAGAATTTACGTTCCTTACTCGCTCTTCGCCGCCTGCGCCTGGATCATCTGCAAACTCTGATAACTCAGCCCTTCCTGCCAAATCGAAAAGACGCCAAGCCCCGTCAACATGAGATAGCTGAGGGCGTGGATGACGACCGCGTACGTGAGCGCGTTCGATTTGTCTACGTTGTAAACGCCCGTGAGCGTTAACACGGCGACGTAGTGAAAAACGCCGAGGTAGCCGGGCGACGACGGAATCACGACGACCAGAGAAGTGACCGTCATGACCAGGAACGCGGCCGCCAGCGGCATCGCGGCGCCTGACGGATCGCGCAGCCCGACGGCGTTCATTGCCAACCAAAACACCACGCCGCCCAGAACCCAGGCATACAGCGCGGCGATCGCGACGCCGACGATCGGCTTGGGCGAGCGCAAGACCGCAAAACCGTCGATCAGCGATTCCAGAGAGCTCCATAGGCTCGGGCGCTGCAGAAACCCGAACGGCGACGCGAGCCGATGGAGCAGCGCCAGTCCGCGCTCCTTCTGGAAGGAAAGAAGCAGCAGCACCAGAATGCCGGCCACGCCGGTGGCCGCGACGCCGATCGCCCCCTCGCGAGCCTGCGCTGGTATGTTGGGAACGTACAGCGCAGTGACGGCGAGCAGCAAGACCACGGACAGACCATCGCTCAAACGCTCGACCACGACGGTGGAGAGCGCACTGGCCTTGCTCACCCCCTCCATGTCGCCGATCAAATAGGCGCGAATGATGTCGCCCAGGCGAGCCGGCAGGATATTGCTGAGGAAATAGCCGATGTTGAGGGCGCTAAAAATCTTGCCGGTTCTCATCTTGCGCGGCGAAAACAACAACTGCCAGCGCACCACGCGCCCCGTGTAACTCACACACCAGAGGACGACCGCGGCTGCCAGCCAGGCGTAGTTCATATCCCTCAGCGCATCGAACAGCTTGTCGAACTCGATACCTTGGAACGCCAGATAGAGACAGACCGCGCTGATCGCCAGGCCGATCCAAAACCGCACGGATTTAAACATCGACTCCTTGTCGCACACAGCGCTGCACGGCTGCACATTTTATCATCAAGTGCGGCGATTAGCAAACAGCGGCTTGGCCGCCGCGTTCATCCACGAACCGAGCATGCCGGGAGCGCTTGATCTCGCGGCAACAAACATAAAGGGACGCGGTTTTCCGCGTCCCCGTTCTCGTCGGTCTGGTGCGCGCCTAGCGCGCCGGGCGGTCAGGAAGTAACCCGCATGCGATCGCGCTCTTGTTCGGCGAGCGCAAAGGTCAGGTCATCCTCGTTGATCGCACCCATCTTTAGGAGCACCGTTCCGATGAGCGGCATTGACGTTCCTTTGTGCTCGGCCTGCGCAACCAGTGCCTCGTCCAGCTGCTCCCGGGTTATGACACCCTCGTTGACGAGGTAACTTCCTATCAGCCTGTTTTCCATTTGGCCTCCTTCTTCTCGGAGCACATGAATGCTCCTACTAGACTAACGAAGGGCAGGCCCAATTGTTACGCATCCCACGCAGCCGCTAAAGGGGTCCCCCGGCCAGCGCCCGGCTCACGTCTTACGCTTGCTCTCGGACGCCTGCCGCTTTTTCGTTTCGGTCGTCTCTCGGAGCAGCTCTTCCGCGTTCAGCCGGGTCGTCGCCGTTTCCGTTCCAAGCATCTGGGCCAATTCTTCCACCCGATCCGCTTGTTTGAGCTCGGCGACCTGCGTCACCGTTCGTTCGCCGACGGCCTCTTTCCTGATCTTGAAATGCGTATCGCCGTATGCGGCGATCTGTGGCAGGTGGGTGATGCAGATCACCTGGTGGTGCGCGGAGCGGTCGTCCTTGTGGGCGGTCGGCGTGAGCGCCCAAAGCTTGTTACCCACGATCCCACCCGTGCGGCCGCCGATCCCCTGATCGATTTCGTCGAAGATCAATGTCGGGGTGTTGTCCGCGACCGCGAGCACTGATTTCATCGCGAGCATCAGCCGCGACGTCTCTCCGCCCGAGGCGATCTTCGCCAGCGGCTTGAGCGGCTCACCCGGGTTGGGCGAGACCATGAATTCGACGCGATCGATGCCGGTCGTGTCGAAGGCCACCCGACGGCCGTCCACAGGAACTCCGTCTGGACCATCCGATCGGTCGAGTGCGACACCGAACTTGGCCTTGGCCATGCCGAGGTCTTGGAGCTGGGACTCGACGCCTTTCGACAACTCGGCGCCCGCTTTCTCGCGTGCCTTGGAGAGCTCGACGGCGAGCGCGGCGATCTCGGCGAGGAGCCGCGTCTCCAGCGCGTTCAACTCTTTGATGCGCTCTTCGCCGTGCGAAATCCCGGCAAGCTCGGCCGCCGCGTTCTCTCCGAACTTGACGATCTCGTCTACCGAATCGCCGTATTTGCGCTTCAAGCGAAAGATGAGGTCCAGTCGCTCGTCGATCTGCTGCAAGCGTTCCGGGTCGTGGTCGACGTTGTCGCGATACGCGCGCAATGCGTGCGAGAGATCGTCTGCCTGCGCGTAAGCGCCTTCCGCCTCGTCGAAGAGCGGCTTGACCGCGGGGTCGTATTTCTCCAGACCCGTCAGCGCCTGCAGCGCTTCGTTCAACAGGTCGATCGCTCCCTTGTCGTCCTCGCCTTCGCCGTACAAGGCCCGATAGGCGTGGTCGGCGAGGCTCGCGCGCAGCTCCGCGTTTCCCAAAAGCTCGCGTTCGGTTTTCAATGTCTCCTCTTCGCCAGCCCGAAGATTGGCTGAGGAGATCTCGTCGACCACGAAAGTCAGCCGGTCGACCCGCCGCGCGATCTCGCGCTCGTCCATCTGGAGGGTCTTTAATTCCCCGCGAACGCCCCGCAGCGCCTTGACCTTGTCGGCGACCTCGGCGCGCTTGGCGAGGAGGTTGCCGAATCGGTCGAGAAAGTCCACGTGAGTCCGCACGCGCAGCAGGGATATGTGCTCGCTCTGGCCGTGGATGTCGACGAGCGACTCACCCACCCGCTCCAGCACGTGCAGGGTGACCGCGTGTCCGTTCACCCGGCAGACGTTTCGGCCTTCGCGGTTGATCTCGCGTGTGACGATGAGAGTTTCGTCTTCGTGCTCGATCCCAATCTCGTCGAGGATTGGAAAGACAATGTCCCGCGCCGCGGAGTGCAGCGTGAACGTCCCCTCGACGCGCGTCTTGTCGCTCCCGGCCCGCAGGAATTCGCTTTGCGCGCGACCGCCCAGGAGCGTGCCGACGGCGTCGATGATGATCGATTTGCCCGCGCCCGTTTCGCCGGTCAAGACGTTAAAGCCGCGATGGAACTGGAGGTGCACGTGATCGATGATGGCAAAGTTTGCGATGTCGATTTCGGCGAGCATAGTGCCTCCCGGCCTCCGAATCGAAACGTCGATAAGAGGCCAAGCCAGGTCAAAGTCGCGGCGAACGGGGTCACGCCGTTCCTGCGGCACAGGGGCGATGTGCGCCAAAGCCATGCCACAACGGCGAAGACAGGCGCCCGCTGTGAAATACACTGGACGCCGGAGCCAGTAGCCAACAGGTCAAGCACTAGCTTGGTTTCTCGGGGCGACCGCCCGGCCGGAAGGGTGCGTGCGCCTAGGCGCGCAGCCGGGCGTAGACCGTGCCGACGGCGAGCACGATGTAGATCAGAAAGCCTAGATTGAAAACAGCCCTGAACGCAATGACCGGCAGCAGCGCGATGAATCCGAGCAGGTCGCCGCCGCCTCTGTCGAACAGCACAACAATCAGAGGCAAAAAGCCGGCGCCCACAAGCCCCCCGACGATCACGCCTCCACATGCCGCAATCCAGAGGTATCGCCCGCGACGGTTCTGGACCGACCATTGGATGACTTGTGCGATGATTCCGCCCACAAAGGGCGCATAAAAGATCGCCAGCAAGAAAAAGATCCCGCCACCCAGAAAAGTCGCGATACCGCCTCCGACCGTCGAGGCGATCGCACCGACGACCGCGGCGATGCCGAAATCTATCGGCGTTGCGGTATAGTAGCCCGCTTGCTGTGCACTCAGACACTCTTTACAGCGGTAGCCGACCGGGGTGCGTTCCAGGCATCGGATGCAGTAGGGTTTTCCGCAGCGATTGCAGCGGAGGAGAGTCTCTGTTTTTGGATGATTGGTGCAGTACAATGGAGCCGAGGACATGAGTATCCTTGCGAACAAATATTCTTTACGCTATTCTACCACGAATCGCGCAGGGCGGGCAAGGGAACGGCGCTTTCAGGTCCCAAATATCATGATCGCCCAGCCGGCGATGCAGAAGAACGGCCCGTACGGAATGGCCGTTGTGAGCGCGAGACGACGGTGTACGACGAGATGATACGCGAGAAATGCGAGCGCGCCCACGCCGCCCAGCAGGATGGTGTACAGAATCGCAAGCAGGACTGCCGGGAAGCCGGTCACCAGACCCATAAATACCGCCAGCTTGACGTCCCCCTGACCAAACGCTCCGCCGGGCACCTGCAAATGGCGCAATCGTGAAAAGACCTCGGCGAAGAGATAGATCGCGAACACGATTGCAAAAGCCGTCACGCCTCCCAGCAGCGAGCTCCGCGGGCCGATTTGTGCAACCGGGCTGGTGACGGCCGCAAATACCGCGGCCGGTAAGATCACGACGTTGAAAATCAGGCGATGCTCCAAGTCGGTCACGAGGACGAGCAGAAAGACGGCCGTGTAGA
Source organism: Chloroflexota bacterium (assembly GCA_023380675.1). Next base: position 20,051 of record JAMCRS010000383.1, on the reverse strand, counting down.
TCGACGCAAGGACCAGCTGAACACCCGGTCCGTAACGGGTCCACAGGAAGAAAAAGAGCAGCGCGCTCGCGATCTCGACGATCGGCGCTCGCAGCGGCATCGGCGCGCCGCAATTGCGGCATCTCTGTCGAAGCAAGTTGGCGACAAAGCCACTTTGCTCGACGATCGGACGCGGCGTCGAACAGTGCAAGCAGCACGGAGCCTCAAGGAGTGAACGCTGCGCGGGCAAATTGTCGGCCGTGCGATTGATCGCCACGCCGACCGCCCATCCGACAAGCGCGAACAAAATGATTTCCATGGTTTGACAAAAATGAGAGCGCCGATTAATATGACGACATGCTGGAGCCAACGTCCCCGCGCGCGTCGACCGCGCTCGCGCCGCTCGACCGACTGTCTCTGCTCACCAGCCTCGTTCTGATCGGTCTCACGCTTTCCCTCATCGTCGACCTGCCTTCACAACGTATTGAATTCACGTTCCTGGGCTCGGAGGCGAGCCTGACGATCTCCGGCAGTTGGCTGATCGCCGTGCTTCTCGCGGCCCTGACCGCCGCCGGCGTGAATTCGATCGCGCGCACTCATCCCCGCGTTCATCTCGGCGAAACGCGCTATATCTTCATCCTCTGGATCGTCCCGGTCCTGATCGTGGTCGGGGCGACGATGGTCCTCTCGCTCGCAAACGTCAAGCTTTACGGAGCGTTCGGCCTGATCGGCGTCGCGTTCGCCGGCGCGTTCATGGTCGGCGTCATCGTCGGCGAATACATCACGATCGACTTGAACGACCGGTGGTACAGCGCCGCGCGGCTGGGCGTCAACCTGGCCGTCTATCTCGCCGCGCTCGTCCTTTTCACGACCATCTACAGCTGGAAGCTCCGCAGCCTGTATTCGTCCACGGCCATCGGCGTCACCGCCGGCCTTATGGCGCTCGAGCTCCTGCGCGGCAGCGAGTCCGATTTCGGACGCACGTGGCTGTACGGCGCCGCCGTCGGGCTCGCCATGGGCGAGATCGTGTGGGCGCTGAACTATTGGAGCGCTACCGGGTTCGTCGGCGGCGCAATGCTGCTGCTCTTTTTCTACGCGCTGACCGGCATCACCCAGCAGTACCTCTGGAACCGCCTCAATCGGATCGTCTTCGTCGAATTCGCCATGATCGTCGGCGGTGCGATGGTCATGCTGCTTCTCTTGCGGCCGCGCTGACGGCCTAGGGTTCCCCCGCGCTCAACCACACTGCACCCGCCACGACCATCGCGGCGCCGACGAGCTGCAACAACTCCAGACGCTCCCCCAAAAACAGAAATGCGAGCACGCTCGCGACGACCGGCTCGATCGTCGCGGTCACGCTGGCGTTGCTCGCCGGCACGCGGCGCAGGCCGGCATTGTAGAGCGCCAGCGAGCCGAGCGTGGGGCCGGCGGCGAGTGCGACGACGAATATCCACGCCCCCGGCTGCCGCAGAGGCGCAAAGCCTTCCCAGGTCTGTAAAGGGAGGAGAAAGAGAGCGCCAAAGAAGAGCGCGTACGCCAGCGCCGTCCAAGACTCGTGGCGTTCGAGCGCCGACTTGCTAAAGATCGTGTAGAGCGCATACGTAAAGCCGGCCGCCACGCCAAAGCCGAGGCCGATTAGATTCACACTCAGTTGTGACGGGTCGTACGCCCGCGCGACCAGCGCGCAGCCCACGAATGCCAGTCCAAGCGCGACCAGCTTGCGCGTCCCCAGGGACTCGTTCCAGATTCGCCAGGCGAGCAAAGTGACGAACGCCGGCGCGGTGTAAAGGAGCACGACGGCCGTCGTCACGCTCGTTTGAACGACGGCCTCTATGTAGGAAATGTAAAACGCGCTGACGCCGCACAAGCCGTAGATCGCAAAGAACACGAGCGAGCGCCGCGAGATGCTCAGCAGGGACGGACGGAAGAGCGCGAGCCCGGCGACGAGGATCACGAGCGCGCCGCCCGCACGCAGAAAGGCGAGCGTCAACACCGCGATCCCATAGTCGTCGTGGAGGACCTTGAACAGGAGACCGAGCGTGCCCCAGAGCCCGGCCGCCACTGCCACCATCAGGTATCCGCGCGTCGACTCCTCGCGCATCATCTTGTCGTCACCGCCGAGAGAATACCATCGAGGTTTGCGCGTGTCAAGCCGCAGGTGAAAAGTTTGTCTTATTCTGCGCTTGGCGTTATGATGCGGCTGGCGTTTTTGGTCGCGGCAAGGAGGAGACGATGGAGCGAAGGTCGACGTTCTGGGGTTTGGTGCTCGTGGCGCTCGGCGTTCTGTTTCTGCTGCAGAGTCTCGGAATCATCGCAGTCAACCTGTGGAGTCTCGTCTGGCCGGTGCTGCTCATTGTCTTGGGCGCCTGGATCTTGCTTGGCGCCGTGTATCGGCCGCATTCCAGAGCAGAGCAGGTGTCTATTCCGCTCGAGGGGGCCGCTCGCTCTCACATTCGGGTCCGGCACGGCGCCGGACGCTTGACGGTCGATTCGAACGCGCCGGCGGACAAATTGGTCGAGGGTTCGTTCGGCGGTGGACTCGACTACCGCGCGAGGCACGAGGGCGACGCCCTTATGCTGGACCTGAGAATACCTCACGACGCATTCCCGGGCATCTGGGGACCCTGGAGCTGGAACGCCGGCTCCCTCGATTGGTCGTTTGCGGTCAACGGCGCGATCCCGCTCGAACTGGAATTCGAGATCGGCGCGAACGAAACCCGGCTGGACCTAGGCCGCGCACGCGTCACTGACTTGAGAATCAAGACCGGCGCCAACTCCACCGACGTGCGGCTGCCGACGGACGCCGGCAGCACGCGCGTCCGAATCGAAGGAGGCGCGGCCTCGGTCACCCTTCGTGTTCCCGAAGGGGTCGCCGCGCGAATTCGGGCCGGCGGCGGACTCCTCGGGATCGACGTGGACACCCGCCGTTTTCCAAAGAGCGGAGACACTTTCGCATCGCCGGATTATGACACGGCGAAGAACAAGGTCGATGTGGAAACGGAGATGGGCGCGGGGTCGATCTCGGTCCGTTAGCCGGAGGGCGCGCGTCGGTGCGTGCCGCCTTCGTCAGGAGCCTTCGCCGCAGTCTGCGCTGGCGGTAGGTGCAGCAGAACGAGGCAAAGTCACATACTGAGGAGAAGCAATGGTGCCAAAAACTGCAGACATCGTCGTGATTGGCGGGGGATGCATGGGCGCAAGCACAGCCTACCATCTAGCTCGCCGCGGAGCCGGAAAGGTTGTGCTCCTCGAACGGGAAAAGTTTCTGGCGATGGGGTCGACCGGGCGCAATGCCGGCGGAGTGCGTTACCAGTTCTCGACCGAGGTCAATGTTCGCCTGTCCCTGTACAGTCTAGACGTGATCGAGCATTTTGAAGAGTTATTTGGCATTTCAGCCGACTATCGACCGATTGGCTACCTTTTTCTTTTGGCCACTCCTGCCGATGTAGCGACGTTCAAAGCCAATATAGACCTCATGCATCGAGTCGGCGTGCCGGACGCGCGTTACATGAGTCGGGACGAGATCGCCGCGTTGGTGCCGCTCGTCAATCTCGACGGCGTTATCGGCGGAAGCTATAGTCCGCGTGACGGGCTGGCCGACCCGAATTCCGTCACGCAAGGGTTCGCTCGTGCGGCATCCCAACTTGGCGCCAAGATCGAGACAGAGACAAACGTAACGGGAATCCGGACGGAGGGGGGCCGCATCGCGGCCGTATTGACCAACCAAGGCGAGATCGCGACGCCTACGGTCGTGAATTGCGCCGGCCCGTGGGCGGCGCAGATCGGGCGCATGGCGAGTCTGGACATTCCGATCGCGCCGGTGCGCCGCCAGTTCTTTACGACGGACGCTCTGCCCGATCTTCCGCACGACCACGCCTTTACGATCGAGTTCGCCAGCACGCTCTATTTCCATCCGGAGGCGCAAGGGCTGCTGGTGGGGATGTCGAACGCGGACGAGGTCCCCGGCGACACGTACGCCATCGATGAAGAGTTCCATCTCAAGATGCTCGAGCGGGCGCTGAATCGGTTCCCGATGCTGGAGCACGCCCGCGTCGCCAAGCAGATGGCGGGGTTGTATGAGGTCACCCCCGACGACGAGCCCATTATCGCCCAGGCGCGTGCGCTTCCCGGCATGTATATCGCCGCCGGTTTCTCTGGACACGGCTTCCAGCACTCCCCGGCGGCCGGCAAGGTGATGAGCGAGATCATCCTGGACGGGGCATCCAAGACGGTCGACGTGAGCATGCTCGACCTGGAGCGCTTTGTCGAGGGGCGACTGATCCAAGAGATCAACGTGGTCTGAATCGCCGGTCCTCAGATGCGCTCGCGCAGGAACTCCTTCATGATGGAAGAGGTCGGATAAGTGGGGTCCAAGAGTCTGAGGAGCAGCGTTCGCGGGAATGACGCATTCACTCGACAAATGTTGGCTTGTTGACGAGCGCACTGCCCATCCATGAACCTGGAGTGAAAATGGACGCAAAGACGCGATACGGAGTAATCTCTCGCGTCGAAGCACTGAACTATCGCTGCCTGCGCTATGTCAGTCAGCCGTTACAGCGATTCCACGCGCTTGTAGGCGCGAACGCGACAGGTAAGAGCGCGTTTCTTGACGTGATCGGCTTGCTGGGCGATTTCTTGAAGTTCGGCCTCGAAGAATCGGTCCTCATCCGCGGTCAGTCAGCCGAGGCGACCGGGCGCGCTAGCCAAACCAATGAGCTAATCTTCAACCAGTCCGCGGATCATTTCAAGTTGGCGATCGAATTGAACATCCCCGAGGACGTCCGCCAAGCATCAACGAACGGAAAATACCAACGTGCGCGCTACGCGGTGTCTTTTGGTCAGGATAGCGAGAACGGGCCACTCTCGGTTCGGGGTGAGACTCTCTGGCTCTCTACCATCGGCCCCTCAGATCAGCTCCCAAGGCAGACCCTACATCTCAACCTCGACTCCCACATTCTCCCGAACGGCGGCGTCGTAAATCGCTCGAGCGACCGACGCGTCCTGCACGGCGTTGCCGACAGACTTGAACACCGTAATCTCGTCCTCCCGCTCTCGGCCCGGTTTGATCCCCGCCGCAATCTCGCCGATCTCCGCGTAGATGTCGGATTGCTTGATTGCTCCCTCCCTCAACGCGATGATCAGATCGCCGGCCTCGGCGAGCGCGCCGGCGTGGTGATCGATGACGATCTTGCTTGCGCGCTGGAGCGCGACCGGGTCGATCTCCTGCATTTCCGGCGTATAGGCTCCTATGCCGGAAATGTGAGCGCCGGGCTTGACCTCCGCCCCACTAAAGACCGGCCGGGTGGACGTGGTTGCCGTGCAGATGATATCCGCGTCGCGGACGGCTTCAGACGACGACTCCGCCGCGCGCAGGTCTGCCGGCACGCCGGGCTGGCCGCGCATCGCTGCGACGAATTTCTCGGCATTCTCGCGCACGGCGTCGAACACAAAGGCGCGCTCCAGACGGCGGACGGCGGCGACCGCCAGGAGCTGCGTGCGTCCCTGCACGCCGGCGCCAAAGATGGCAGCGACCTTGGCGTCGCGTCGCGCCAACAAGTCGGTCGACACACCGCTTGCCGCGCCTGTGCGAAGCGCCGTCAGATAGCCACCCTCCATGGCCGCGAGCGGCTTGCCGGTGGCAGCGTCTACGACGACAACCAGCGCGTGGATCAACGGCAGACCCCTGGCGGGGTTTTGGTTGTGGACCGAGACGATCTTGACGGCGAGCGCATCGCTCTGGTGCAAGTGGGCCGGCATGAAGAGCGTCACGCCGTCGTGTTTTTGAATCGGGACCGGGACCCGCAGCGGAACAGTGGCCTGACCGCTCGAAAGTTGGGCAAAGGCGTCGCGCACAATCGCAATCGCGTCTTTCATAGAAATGGCACGTTGAACGTCGGCGCGAGATAGGATTCGCATTGGGGTGACCTCCTCGACGCGATTGTAACGCAAATCGAATCGAGGTTCAAGTCGCGCACAGCTCCTGCAGAGGGCTCTTGCAGAACCTTTTGCGACCTCGCTGGACTCCATAACCCCAACCCCTCATCCGCGCGGCGAACAGGGGTGAAAGAAGAATTGGGAGCGGACCAAACGAGCCCCTACTGCGCGGGCGTGAGCTTTGCGGTGCACTCCGCCGGCTGCTCCCAATGTCCGCTGACGGCCGCTTCCCGATTGGGAGGCTGACACTCGTCGACCTTCTTCGTCCATGACGTCGCCGTTAGGTTCTTTGCTCGCAGTCCGATCGTGCATGGATCGTTCACGGCCGTCAGTGTCAAAGTGCCACCGTTTTTCTCCCACGTATAGATGCCCTGCATCTTCACGTCCTCTTCGCAGTAGGGATCGTTGAATAGGGTGAGCTGGTTCCCGTCCACGGCGTATGACCCGACGGCTTCGAAATCGGTATCTTGCTGAAACTCTTTGTAGACCCCGTTGTTGAAATAGAGCGACCAGGCTCCGCCTTCCAAGCGATACCCGGCGCAGCGTTTGCAGGGAGTCGGCGTTCCTTCCGTCGGAATCGTGCGCGTGTAAAGACCGTCGATGGCCGTCGAGACCGGGGGCGGAAGGGGTCTCGAGTACGGAAATGGCAGCACCTCGATCGTCGTCGAAAGATCTCCGACGTATTTGTGCGGCCCGGGCGTGATCTGGGCATACGTCGGATCCCGATAGAAGACGGTCGGTGTTGGCGTTGGGCCGGCGGGCGCGACGGGAGCGCAGGCACTGAAGACCGCGAGGGCAAGCAGCCCCGCGAAGAAGGGCACGAATTTTGGAACCCGCACCAAGTCGTTCACCGAAATGCCTCCTTATTTGTCGCGAAGGAATTTTCAGCCGAAATTCCTTCGATTGCTGACGAACATCCAACCGATCATGCACGTTCCCAGCAGCAGAACAGCGTTCGTTGGAACCAGGGGAGACGAATCCACCGGTGCGGTTACGTGGTTTGAGTTTTGCTTCAGGTCCGCCACACTCTGCGCCAGAGAAGCTACTTGGTTCTGCAAGACTTTGTTCTCGGACTCTAGATCCGCAATTCGTCGGTCCTGGTCTTTGATCTTCTGATCGCTTGCCGCGTTCCGCTGGTACATTCCCTGAATCGCGGCCAGCGCGATCCCGTTCTCGTCGACCGTACTGATATACCGGCCGTCCTCGCCCACGCCGAATTGTCTGAAATCCTGGGCCATAGGTCCGATGTGCTTTATGGATGGGTCCTGCGACTTGTAGCTCCAGGTGGTGATGGGGACGGTCATCAATTGAGCGAGAATCGCCTGCGTATCGACTGCGGCGATGTAGTTTTTGGACCCGCGGTCGCTCAGCGATTCCCAAGACCCGCTGCCGGCCGGGAGCCGGACTCCGCTGGTCGGCGTTCCGCTCGAATCGACGCCGGTCACGAATCGAGCGCCGCCAGTCGCCCGAGCGGCAAATTCGTTCGGCGCCGACGAGACAAAATCCGCATTGTTCGAATCGGCAAACAAGAATGTGCCGTCATCCTTCGACGCGACCACGGCGCGGCGTCCGGCTGCAAAACTGTACGCGCTCCCCGCGGTGTTTTCAGCACCGCCCGGCACTGTCGAGTAGAACCCACTGGCCGTGTTGTGCGACCCTCCGGCGACTACGGCATACTGGACCTGGTCGACGTCTGAGGCCCCGGCCCGATTCTCGTATCCTCCGCCGACGCTGCTGTACTTGCCGGTGGCGTTATTCGCCAATCCCCCGGCGACATTCGAGTTCTCGCCGCCAGCCGCGTTCCCCGAACCGCCGCTCACCGTTGAATCGAATCCGCTCGCGGCGTTGTCCGAACCGCCGCCGACTGACGCGAACGAGCCAGCCGCCACGTTCCGCGACCCGCCTGCGATCGTCGAGTCGATCCCTCCCGCCGCGTTGTAGCCTCCCCCGGCGACAGTCGCAAACGACCAGGTCGCACTATTTCCCGAGCCGCCGCCAACGGTCGCATTGCGCCCGTTGGCGAGATTGTTGTTGCCCCCGGCGATGGTCGTATAATAGAGGCCCGAGATATTGTTCTCGCCGCCGCCGAGGGTCGAGTAGGCGCCGCTGGCGACATTATTGTTGCCGCCTCCCAAAAACGACCGATAACCGGCGGCGGAATTATCCGAACCGCCTCCTACGACGGCCCGATCTCCCGCGTGGTTACCCAACCCTCCTCCGATCGTGGCGTAGTCGCCGTCGATGCGATTCGGAAGATCGATATCGCCGCCACCGGCGAGCGTAGCGCCTGATACACCTTGCGCGATCTGGTTCCTCGCCGATCCACCAATCACGTTGCACGTACCGCTTGCCGAGCCGACGGCCACGCACCGAACATCGCCAGGCGTCTGCGCGCTCGCGGTTACGTACCCTACCACGAGGACGAGGCCCGCGGCCACGGCCGCCGCACGGGGCCAGACAGCCTTTTCCATCTGTGTTCCTCCATCCTTTGTGAACCAGTATAAACCGCTATACTGGTTAGCAATTATAGAAGAGCTCGAAGCGATTGTCAATAGCATAGAAAAAGGGCTCTCCGGAAATGAGCCAGAGAGCCCCTGGGAAACCACCTGTCCGCCGTCTATTCGGTCGACGCCAGTGTGCGTTTGCGGGCAAGGTACCGCCGCACCTTGGCGCGGTTGCCGCATACGCTCATCGAACACCAGCGGCGCATGTGGTTGCGGCTCGTGTCGAGAAAGAGCCAATCACAGCCGGCGCAGTGTCGGACGCGATCAAGGTCCGGGGAGACGAGCAAATCGACCGCCGAGAGACTGATGGGCCAAAGCAATCGGTCGAGCGCGCCACGACTGGGCCACTCGACAGAATATCCCTTGCCGCCGGCAACGACCCGTGAATGGGCGAGCGCTTCTGTGCGGGCCGAATCCAAGGCCGAGATGTCGGCCGTCAGCGGCGGCCTTGCATCAGCCACCGCGGTGAACACTCGAAAGATCGTCTCGCGAAGCGCGATCGCGCGATGAAAGACCGAGAGCGCCACGTTTGGCTGGCGCAGCGCTAAACGCATTAGATAAGCAGAGTGCTCCTTGGAGACGATTCCGACGCGGCTGCACCATACCGTGAGGTCCGGGTAGCCGAACAGGTACTCGTGGATCGGCGTCTTTCCGTGACCGTACAGCGTGTTGGCAAAGTTCAGGCACAGCACGCCTGCGACCAAATGCTGCTTCTCGGCTTCCGAATTCGGCTGCTTCATCGATTGATCCGGACGAATTTCAGTCTCGCCACGCGGCGAATGAGATTAACCAGTACAAGCATAATAGCTGGTTAACAGCCTGATGTCAATACTCAGTCGGCACGGCAGCTGCAAAGTTCGTTGCTGACCTCCCGCCGGCCCCTCTCCTCAACGCGACTCCCCCCTTCGCCTTTAGGTCGAAGATCCCCGAAGTGAAACGCAGGGGGGAAGGGGGCCGGGGCCAAACGCGGAGTGTAGCGACTCCGTGTCGCTGGTCAGATCGGGGACTTGCCCTAACGCGATGTTCCGTCCAGCGAAAAGTGAGAGGGTTTTCAGCCACAAGCCGGTTTCGTCCAGTCGCCGAAAGCCAACGATGAGATCACGACGGGCAATGTTCCGGCCAACGGGGATATGCTGCCGACACAACGGCACCGCCCGGCTATGGATCGGTTCGACGGCATCAAAAGGGCGAGGCATTCGCGCAGAATGCCTCGCCCTCTCAAGTCCACGGCTCGACTAGGCCGCTGCCGGTTCCTGGCGCGCTTCGGCCTCGGCTTCCTCCTCTTTGAATTCTTCGAGTTCAAGCCTGCGCCGCGCTTCCGGCAAAAGCCCCTCCGGCCGTATCAGCATCATCAGCACCAGCGCGGCCCCAAAGAAAAGATAACGGTAGTCGCCGACCTCGCGCAACAGTTCTGGCAAACCGACGAGGGCAAGGGCGCCCACGACAACGCCGGGGATGCTTCCCATCCCGCCGACGATAATCAGCGAGAGCACGTACACGGACGTGAGAAAAGTGAAGCTGGTTGGGTAAACGGATTGAAGCTTGCTGGCGAAGATCGCACCGCTGAGGCCGCCGAAGGATGCGCCCATTCCGAACGCCATCAGCTTCGTCGCCACCAGGTTGATGCCCATCGCCTGCGCCACGTCTTCGTCTTCGCGAATTGCCATCCAGGCCCGTCCGATCCGCGAGACCTTGACGCGCGTAGCGACAAACATGACGAGGAGACACCCGGCGAGAAACAAGTAATAGAACTCTTGCGATGGCGTGAACTGGAACTGACCCAGCAGCGGAATCGAGAGCTGCATCTGCACAAATCGAATCGGACCGACGTCCGGAAGAGGGATGCCCTGTATTCCCTGCGGGCCGCCTTCCCACGGTTTCAGGAAATCCGAGTTGGCAAGCAGGCGGATGATCTCGCCAAACCCCAGTGTGACGATGGCGAGATAGTCACCCCGCATTTTGAGCACCGGGATGCCCAGGATGATACCGGCGCTCAGGGCCGCTAACACGCCAAACGGAAGCGCGAGCCACCAGTTGTGAAGAATACCCGTGGCATGCTCCGGGGAGGTCAGGATACCTACCGTGTATGCCCCGATAGCGTAGAACGCGACGTACCCCAGGTCGAGCATGCCGGCGAAGCCGACGACGATGTTCAATCCCAGCCCCATCAAAAGATAGAGTCCGACCGTATCCAGCACATCGCTCAGGTAAAGACCCAGGAAAAGTGGCATCAACAGAAGGACGACGACGAGCAGGACCACCGAGGCGCCGCGCAGGCCCTTTTGCGACGCGGCCGGAAGGCTGTTCAACCGGTCCTGAACGCGACTCCCCTGCGTCGATCGGAAAAGCGCCAACCCGGCGACCAAGACGAAAACGACGGCTGCTCCCGGGATCGTCAAACCGTTGCTCTCGAAGAGAAACTTGACGAGCGGCGCGAACGCAGCCCAGTTCGACAACGTCACCTTGATGAGGTCCTGAAGCAAGCCGAATGCGAATATCGCAACCAGTCCGTAGACGATGGCGCGCCGCGGCAGCGAAGGGAGAAAGTAGGCCAGACTCGCCACAACACCGGCGGCGAGGGCCACGATCAGGAGATAGACGCTCCCATTCACCAATCCCTGATGAAAGGTCAACAGATTGTAGAGATCGGGAACGGCATTGATGAACATGTCGCCGAGGCGGATCACGCCGCCTAGAGCAACAAGGCCGATCAAGAAGGCGCCGGCTACGACGGAGGAGATTGCGCCTGTGGCGAATGTCAGGAGTGTATTGGTCGACCGACAACGACTAACCGCCAAATACGCTGTCGCAAAAAAGATCAGCAGTACAAGCACCTCGCTCGTCGTAATGATGCCGCTGACGATATCGCGGACGTTGAACGCTTGCAGCATTCCTTCCACGCCCACAAAGATGCCGATGATCCCGCCGATCGCGCCAAATTCAAGTCCAGTCTTGAGAACCTCGGCAGTCGTGGCCTTTCTTTCAACAAATGCGGTGTTCATCGCGGGTGGACCTCATGCTTTCTTCTCGGCGAGCGCTTCGCCGAGAATGCCGGTGGGCCGGAAGATCAGAACGAGCACCAGGAGTGTGAACGCGATCGCGTCTTTGAGCTGGTATGGGGCGGGAATTCCCAACCCGTCGAGGAAGAGGTTCGGGCCCAACGATTCGGCGATCCCCAAGAACAATCCGCCAACCATGGCGCCAGGTACGTTTCCAATTCCTCCCAGAACGGCCGCCGTAAAGGCTTTGATGCCAGGGATGAATCCCATCAAGAACCCTACCTGCTTGAACATCAAGGCGTACAGCACGCCGGCGGCGCCGGCCAGCGCGCCCCCGATCATAAACGTGATCACGATGATGCGGTCGACGTCGATGCCCATCAAGGCAGAAGTCTGTTTGTCTTCGGCGACCGCGCGCATCGCCATGCCGGTTCGGGTGCGCTGTATGAAGAGCTGCAGCCCGGCCATCATGATGGCTGCCGCCACGATCACGAGGATCTGGACATACTGAATGCTGTAAACGCCAAGGTGCACCACACCCTTCAGCCCGGCAATTTCTGGATAGACCTTTATATTCGCGCCGTACAGACCGCGAAAGAAATATTGCAGAAAAAATGACGCGCCGATGGCCGTGATCAGCGGCACAAGCCTGGGCGCGAATCTCAGCGGGCGATAGGCGATACGTTCCAGCAAGACGGCGACGGTCATAGAGATCGCCATCGCGACGGCAAAGATGACGACGAGACCGACGACCGGGTTCTGGTCGAGAAAACCGGACCGACCCCAGTAGTCGGCCAGAAAGTAGGCGGTGAGAGGACCGCTCATGAACACTTCGCTGTGCGCAAAGTTGATCATGCGCAGAATACCGTAGACCATCGTATAACCGATCGCAATGACGGCGTAAATGCCGCCCAACGCGACGCCGTAGACGAGAAAGTCAAACCACTGTTGGCTGTCGTAGCGTCGGGTTATGAACAGAGTGGAAAAAGTGCCGATAATCACGAGCGCGAGAATGGAAGCCCCGATGAGAAAGACGACGATGTCAAGCATGCTGTACCGCTCAAAGAAACGCTTCATAGAATGCTCCTCTCCCGGCGCCGTCGGACCGTCTGTCCGAGGCTTTGCCACCGGCGGCCATGGAACGCCACCTTGCCGATCGGGCCTTGACCACGAGCCGGGCCGGAAGCTCCGGCCCGGCTCTGAGTCAACGCGCGAGTACCGTGGTCCCGGGATGATCTATTGAGCTTTGTAGTCCGGTCCGCCGGGGAACCACACGGGATCCTTCGGCATGACCAGGTTCGCGAAATTGTCTGAAGTAACCTGATAAGCCGCGATCTTGGGGTCCGCGCAGTCGCCGTACTGATCGCACTTGATGTGTCCGGTGATCCCCTGCAAGTCCGTAGCGGCGATCGCGTCGCGAATGGCTTGCTTGCCTACGTGCAGCGTCCCGTCGGCGTCCTTGGTGACGACGCCGGGTTTCTGCAGCGCCTGCAAGATCATGTTCATCGCGTCATAGGAATGCGCGTGGAACGGGGCGAGCGTTCCCTTGACGTTGTACTTGGCCAGGTACTTGGTGACCAGCGCCTGGTAGCCGCTGCCAAAGGCCGAAAAGTTCGGGCTGGAGAAGAACATTCCAACCACGTTCTTGCCGCACGCTTTGAGAAAGTCGGGCGAGAAGATGCCGTCCGCGCCCATCATCTTTGTGTTTTCCAGGCCTGGCACGTCGCGAATCTGCGAGCAGATGAATCCACCCTCAGCCACGAAGATCGGGAAGTAAATCAGGTCAGGCTTGCCGGTCGCGATGCGGGTTAGCACCGGCTTCATGTCCTTGTCGCCCACGTTGACCGCTTCGCTGGCCGTGACCGTTCCGCCGTCCGCTTTGAACTGCGTCTCGAACACGCCGGCCAGACCCTGCGCGTAGATGGAACCGTCGTTGATCGTCGCCGCCTTGGTGAGTTTCAACTGCTTGGCAACGAAGTCAGCCGCCACTGCGCCTTGAACCTTGTCGTTGTGCGCCGTGCGGAAGTAGCCGGCGATGTGCTTGGCCGGGTCAGTCAGGTCAGGCGCCGTGTTGGACGGGGAGATCATCGACAATCCCGCCTGGGTTTCCAAAATGGGAATGGCCGCGCGCGCCTCGCTGGAGCAGTTGGTGCCGATCACGGCGACCACGGTATTGTCTGCCGCGATCTTGGTCGCCGCTGCCTGGCCGCCTTCCGCCGAGCATCCCGAGTCCTGCCCGTCGAATTTGATAGTGTGGCCGAGGACCTTGCCGCCCGCATCGTCAACCGCGAGCTCGGCGCCGTACTTGGTGTCGAGACCGAGCGTCGAGTTGTCTCCCGAGGTCACAAAGGCATAAGCAATGTGGACGGGATCCGTAGGGCCGATGTTCACGCATCCGAGCTTGTCCGTGCAGGTAAATGCTGGCGCAGCGGGAGCGCATGCGCTGACGATGAGCGAGAGTACTCCAACCGCAAACAAGACGATCCAGATTCGTGCCTTCATCTTACCTCTCCTCCTTGGGATTGGATGAAAGATCTGTCCGCGCCGTTGTCCTGGCAAACCAATCACTGGGGCGATTCAGTCGCGTAGGTCTCGCCTAGACTTGTCTTCAGGACAAACAGCGTACCACTTGAGCAGCAGAGCACAAAACTCGAGAAGCGGGCATCACCTCCTTTGGCACGTGCAAGCCTCACCGTCGAGGCAATCCTATTCGCCAGATCAAGAAAAGAGAACCGCGCGGAACCGCATGCCTTTCGTTTTCTTAACACGAACGTGCCAATTATAACGTAATCCTCGCGGCGCTGTCAATGCGAGTCGCAGGAGCAGGTTACCCTACAATCGAGTACTCGTACTTGCCGCGGACCGGTCGGCCTTGTCCAAAGCGAGCGTATTGAAACAACGATCGGTCCAAACCCGCGGTCGGGGCGCTCGATCGCTGCACCATGTCCGCGATCAGGACGCCGACCGCCGGTCCCAGTTTAAAGCCGTGGCCGCTGAAACCGGCCGCAACGAAGAACCCACTGCCACTTGGGACCTCGTCGATGATCGGATGCCAATCCGGCGTCACTCCGTAGATGCCGGACCAACCTCCCTTGCTCAGGGCTTGCTCCATGTAGGGATAACGGTTGCGGATTCGCCTTGCCGCATCCTCGATGAAGGTATAGTCGGCGGATTCGTTGTAATGGTCGGGGTCGACTTGATGTTCCGCTTCCGCAGAATCGATCGATCCGACGAGCGTCAAGAGGGCGCCCTCCGGCCGGTAGTAGATATGATTCACGAAATCGCCCGCCGCCACGTGCGGCTTGGCGTTCGCCGGCGGACGCTGAAACGTTGCGACCTGGTGCCGGCTCGCCGTGACCGGCAAATCGACTCCGACCATCTGCCCGATGGACGGCGCCCACGCGTTCGTGCAGTTCACAGCGGCCGGCGTGGCAATGCTGCCTGCCGTCGTACGGACCGACTGTACGCGTCCGCCGGCCATTTCGATGCCGGTAACGCTGGTCCCCTGCACGATCTCCGCGCCGTACCGTCGCGCAGCCTCGGCGTAGCTCGCCGCCGTCGACGCCGGGTCTGCGTATCCACTTTCAGGCTCGAAGGCGGCCGCAATCGCGTCCACGTCGGCGATCCCGAGATCCAGCTCTCGCAGTTCCGCCGGCGCGACGAGTCGCGTGTTCACGCCGACGCTCTTCTGCATGGCGACGTTCTCTTCCAGGCCGGCCTGGTCTTTGGCTTCGACCAAGACGACGAAGCCCGTTTGGACAAACCCGGCGTCGCCGCCGACCTCCTGCGCAAAGTTCTGGAAGACGCGAAGGGAGAAAAGCGCCATGCGCGCTGTGATTTCGTTCGAATAGTGCTGCCGGATGATCGCGGAGGACTTGCCGGTCGAGCCCGCTCCGACGAAGCGTTTCTCGATCAGTACGACCTTCATCCCGCGCCGGGCCATTTGAAACGCGGCGCTCGTTCCCGTGATTCCCCCGCCGATGACGACCACATCCGCAGTTGACAGCATCCGCTGCACCTAGCGCGCCCTCGATGGCTGAGGCGCCTTCACCCCAGCAGTCCGCCCGTCTGTCCCTAATCCTCGCCCAAATAGGACTTGCGGACACTTTCGTTTTGTCGCAAGTTCTTTGCGTTATCCTGCAAAACAATCTGGCCCGTCTCAATGACATAGCCGCGGCTGGCAACCTGCAGAGCTTTTGCCGCGTTCTGCTCGATGAGGAGGATCGTCGTCCCTTCCTTGTTCAGCGTCTGAATGGTCTCGAAAATCGACTCGACCAGAACGGGCGCAAGCCCCATCGACGGCTCGTCGAGCATCAGAACGCGCGGGTGAGCCATCAAGGCTCGCCCCATGGCCAACATCTGCTGCTCGCCGCCGGAAAGCGTACCCCCGCGTTGACTCGCGCGCTCCTTGAGGCGTGGAAAGAGACTGAAAACGAATTCGAGGTCGCGTGCGATTGCGACGGCGTCTCGTCGAGCATAGGCGCCCATTTCCAGGTTCTCGCGCACCGTGAGCGCCCCAAAGATCTTGCGTCCCTCGGGCGACTGCCCTACGCCGCGCATGACGACCTCGTGAGGGGGGAGCGTGTCAATACGTTCGCCCTCCAGGTGAATGCTGCCCTGACGCGGGTGCATGATCCCCGAGATCGTTTTGAGCGTCGTGGTCTTGCCTGCTCCGTTCGCTCCGATCAGGGTGACGATTTCGCCCTTGTCCACGGTGAGGCTGATGCCCTTGAGCGCATGAATATTCCCGTAGAAGCTGTGGATTCCGTTGACTTCGAGCATTGCCATATGTCACCGCCTCTTTCAGGCTGCTTCCTTGCCGTAATCCTTGCCGAGATAGGCCTCACGCACACGGGCGTCTTGCTGCACCGAAGCCGGGCTCCCTTCCGAGATCTTGACGCCAAAGTCCAGCACCGACACTCGATCGGAAATGGCCATCACCAATCGCATCTGATGCTCGATCAGAAGGATCGTCAGCTTTAGCTCATCCCGCAGGCGGCGGATAAAGCCGACCATGGTGCTCGTCTCGCCCGGGTTCATTCCGGCGGTCGGCTCGTCGAGCAGCAAAAGCTTGGGAGCGGTGCCGAGAGCGCGCGCGATTTCGAGCCGGCGCTGGTCGCCGTAGGAGAGGTTCTTGGCCATTTCGTCCTCGCGCCCGTGCAATCCGACGAAGTCGAGCAGTTCGCGACCGCGGCGTGCCACCCGCTTCTCCTCAGCCTGCGTGCCGCCGTCGCGCAGGATCGCTCCAAAGACGTTGGCCTTCATGCGCGGGTGCTGGCCGACCATCACATTCTCCAGCGCCGTCATGTTAGAAAAGAGCCGGATGTTCTGAAACGTTCGCGCGATTCCGAACTTGGTAATCGTGTCGGGTCGCAACCCGATCAGCGAGTGACCGTCGAAGGTGATGGCACCTTCCTCGGCGCGATAGAACCCGGTGATGCAGTTGAAGAAGGTGGTCTTGCCGGCGCCGTTCGGACCGATGAGGCTGGCGATCATTCCCTCTTCGATGACGAAATCGACCTTATCGACGGCGACGAGTCCGCCGAATCGCTTTGAAACTTGACGGGCCTCCAAGAGCGCCATTCTGCCTCCAATGAGTAGAATCAGTGCAAAATCTTGCTCAAGAACTGCTTGGTGCGCTCTTCGCGCGGATGGTCGAACAAGTTTTCCGGAGTCGTGTCCTCGATGAGCGTGCCATCGTCCATAAACACGATCCGATTGGCGCACGCGCGGGCGAAACCCATTTCGTGCGAAACGACGATCATGGTGACCTGGTGTGCGAGCTCCTTCATCACGTCGAGAACCTCGCCGATCATCTCCGGGTCGAGCGCGGAGGTCGGCTCGTCGAACAGCATCAGGCTGGGCTTCATTGCGAGAGCACGCGCGATGGCAATGCGCTGCTGCTGGCCGCCGGAGAGCTGATTGGGGTACTTGTCCCGTTTGTCCACCAGACCGACGCGCTCGAGGAGCCGCGTCCCGTCGGCGATGGCTTCGTCCAGCGGGATCTTGCGAACGTGCACCGGCGCCTCGACGACGTTCTCGAGCGCGGTCAGGTGCGGGAACAAATTAAAGCGCTGAAAGACCATTCCGATCTCGGCGCGCTGACGCGCGATGTTCTGTTCGCTTTCTTCTACGAGGCGATCGCCCCGTTGATGATAGCCGATCAGGCGGCCGTTCACGTAGATCGAACCGCTATTGATCTTCTCGAGGTGATTGATGCAGCGGAGCAGCGTGCTTTTGCCGGAACCCGAGGGACCGATGACGACGACCGTGTCATTCCGGCGGACTTGAAAGCTCACGTCCTTGAGGACGTGCAGCGTCCCGAAGAATTTGTTGACTTTATCGGCCTTGACGATGACCGAGCTCGCGAGCGTCGAGCTCTGAAGGGGAGGATTCTCGCCCATCAGTGCGCCGCCAGCCGACCGCCAAACATACGTTCCAGCATACCCGGGGACTTTTCGGTCCCCTTACGTTCGCCCAGCCCGGCTTCGATGCGCGCTTGAATAAACGACCACACGGTGGTCATCGCGAGATAGTAGAGCGACGCGGCGATGAACAGCTCGAACGGCTTGAAGATCCGGGCGTTGACCTGATTGTACGCGTAGAACAACTCGCCGGCGGAGATGATCTCCATTAGCGACGTGGTCTTCATCATGTTGTTGAATTCGTTGCCGAGCGGCGGCACAATCACTTTGGCGGCCTGCGGCAGAATCACCCGGCGCATCGAAAGGCCGAAGGTCATCCCCAGCGATTTGGCGGCCTCCATCTGGCCCGGATCGATGGCCTCGATGCCAGCCCGTACGATTTCCGCCATGTACGCGCCTTCGTTGATCGCGAGCGCGAGCGTGCCGGCCTGGATCGCACCGCTGATCTTGAGATCGCCAAAAATAATATCCGGGAAGTCGTAGATGTGGGTGACGCCCAACCCAAAGAAGAGGAGCGCCATCTGGACGAGGAGCGGCGTGCCGCGAAAGTACCAGATGTACGAGTTCGCGATCAACCGAAACGGAGCGAACTTGGACATCTTGCCAAGCGCCGCGAACAATCCAAAGAAAACACCCAGCGCCTGAGCAATGATGCTGACGGCGATGGTAACAACCAAACCGGTCCGGATCAGAGGATCTTGAAGCGCAGTCGGAGGCCAGAGGTACTTCCAAAAGACAACCCAATCGAAGTGGTACATCGCTTCCCCACGTCACCCTCCCGTGCCGACGCACTTGGCGCGGGAGGGTAACGATTGGTGTCGAATGCTTACTTCACGGCGCTATTCGTGAGGTTCCACTTGGCAAGTATCTTGCTGTACGTGCCATCTGTCTCCATGCTCTTGAACGCGGTCTGGATCGCCTGTCCCAGCGGCGTCAGTGGCGCGCTGGTGCAGTCGTCGGCATTGCACGACAAGGCGATTCCTTCCGGGGATGCATCAATCACGTCGCCAACCAACTGGAATTGGTCGGGGTGCTGAACAGTGTAGTAAGCCGCGACGGGTGAATCAGCCGAGTAGACGACGACCTTGCCGGACTGGAGCTGCTGAAGCGCGTCCGAGTCCTTTTGCGTCACCACGACGTTGACCGGGGACTTGCCAGCCGCTTGGCATTGATCGTTCACGCCTTTGCCCTTGTAGTCGCCGGTACCCTGTAAATAGTCCACTTCGACTGTGCCGCTTTCGGCCGCCGCGCTCTTCCCGCACAGATCGAGCGGCGTCTTGATATTCTGCGGGTTGCCCTTTTGGGCCACGAACGCCTGACCGGCCTGGAAATACGGAATGAAGCTCACTTGCTTGTTCCGATCGGGCGTGATCGTCATGGCGGAAATGAGGATGTCGCATTTCCCGCTCTTGACCGCGGCGATGATCGTGTCAAAAACGCTGTTCACCCACACGGTCTTCAGGCCGAGCCGACTGCCGATTTCGTCGCCGACCTCAATGTCCACACCAGTCGGATTGCCATTTTCGTCGAAGAATTCCTGCGGCGGATAGGGCATGTCCGAGCAGACCAACAATTTGCCTTTTTGGGTCAAGGCATCGGTGGGAACAGATGCAACTGGGGTCGGAGGTGCTGTCGTCGCAGTAGGCGCTGCCGTTGGAGCTGCGGTCGGCTGCACGACTACGGTCTCCGGTACGACGACCGTTTGAGGTACGGCAACGGTCTCTTGAACCGTGACGGTTTGTACTACAGGGGCGGGTGTTGCTGCGGGGGCACAAGCTGTTGCCAAGACCGCAAGCGCGACAGACAATACAATACCTGCCAAGAGCCTAGATTTCATCGTCCTTCTCCTCCTCAGGATTGTGCCGATGCGTCAAGCCCGCAGCAAGACCGCGACCGCCGAACCTTATTGGGCGGCAGGTCCACAGGTTAGCCAAACCGTTATTCCGCTGCGGAGAATCAAAGATCGGACCTGTGAAAAAGAAAAGCGGGCCTCACCCCCAGTCTTCGGGATACGCCATTGTTGACGCGGGTGTAACAGCTGACGTTGCTGCCTGGTATCTAGGCGTGGCGTGGGTATTGCCACGTTGTCCTTGAGAATACGTGAAGAGGTTGTGGTCATTATATGATTCTTACGTGTTTGTGTCAAGACAAGACCGGCTGGTGATTGTACACATCGCGTAGGGGCAGCGCCTTGTGCCTGCCCAATTGTGGGC
>JAMCRS010000382.1 GCA_023380675.1 Chloroflexota bacterium | reverse complement strand
GGGCTGATGGTGTTGCTGTTCGTGCTGGCGCCGGCGCTGGTGGCGTGGCGTGTGCAAACGATCAAACGATCAAACGATCAAACGTTCGCGGCGCTCGCCATCGCGCTTATCGCATTCGACTTGTTCACCGTCAACAATCCCGCGTATAACGCCGCGCCCGCGCCGCGCTATCCGGAGACGCCGCTCATTCAGACAATGCAAAATGATCACGGCGTCTTTCGCGTCGCCGATGAAGGCAAGCTGCCTGGGCATTTTGGAATCGCGTATAATCTGGACGAAATCGGCGGCATCAGTCCGCTGCGCATCGCGGATTACAACGCGCTGCTCGATAACCTGCCGCCGGAGAAACTGTGGCAACTTTTGAATGTGCGCTATGTCATCACTGGGCGTCCCGGCTTTGCGAACGCGGATGTCGTGATGACCGACGGCGACACGCGGCTGCTGCGGCTGAACAATGCGATGCCGCGCGCGTGGTTCGTGCCGTACGCGATCCAAAACGGGAATGATACGCAGGTTCTCGCGGCAATGTCGAGCGATGCGTTCGATCCTTGGTACGTCGCGTACGTCGCCGATTCAACCGCCGCGCCATTGCCCGCGCCGCCGGCTCAGGGCAGCGACAGCCGCGACACCCATGCCGCCGAGTTTCAAAGCATCACACCGGAGCATTCGCGAGTGACCGTCAACGCGCCGGCGGATGGGCTGCTCGTCTTGAGCGAAAACTACTACTATCCCGGCTGGCGCGCGACCGTCGACGGCGCGCCGGCGCCGATTGTGCGCGCGGATGTTGGGCTTGCCGCGGTGCCGGTGCGCGCGGGAGCGCGGCAAGTCGAATTCGTTTTCGATCCGTGGTCGGTGAAGGTTGGGATGGCGGTGACAGCGACGACGCTGGTTGCGATGGCAATCGGGATGATGATTGTCCTGTGGATTGGGAGAGAACAGGATCTTGGGAAAACAATAGCAGAAACACTTGATTTCAGTTATAATATGCGCGGGAGGAAGTTATGACAGACCAGCAATTGCTCGAACGGATTGTGCTAAATCCAAAAGTGATGGTCGGCAAGCCCGTCATCAAGGGAACGCGCTTGACTGTCGAATACATCTTGAACTTGCTCGCGCATGGCGCCGCGCCCGAGGAAATCATCCAAGAATACCAAGGGCTAACGCAGCAAGACATTCAGGCGTGCATTTTGTTTGCGACCAAGGCGCTCGAAAGCAGGGCGTTCGTGCCCCTTGCGACGGAGTCGGTGTAGATGCGTTTCCTCCGTCAAAATTGGAACGCTCAGACGACTACTGGAGCACTACGCAGACCGCCTGCCAAACAATTTTGTTGTCGTAACCGAAACGCGAGTCCGATTCGCGCGCACATAGCCGATGGAACTTGACCTGACCGAAAATCATCCTCGCGCTTTGATTGTCCTCGCGCTTGGCGTCGCACTCGCCATTGCCGGCGGCGCAGTGATCGCGTTCGGCTCGCCGGTGATTGCGTTCGCGGTGGCGATCGCTGTGATCGCCGGCTCGGTCGTGCTGTCGAACATCGATTTCGGCTTGTACGCGGTGATCGCGATTGCCGTCCTGCTGCCGTTTGGCGCGCTGCCGCTCAACATCGGCTTCAATCCGACGTTTCTCGATCTCGCGCTGCTCGCGCTCTTCGGCATGTGGCTCGCGCGCAGCATGATGCGGCAGACCGGCGAATTCGTCGCGACGCCGCTCGGCTTGCCGATTCTCGTCTTTCTCGTGCTCGCGGTGTTCTCGTTCATCGCCGGGCTGGCGTACGCACCGCTCACCCAGGATGTGCTACGCCATTTTGCCGAGGTGCTCATTTCGATCGCGCTCTTCTTCGTCGTGGTCAACGTCGTCCGGACGCGCGAGCAACTGGGACGATTCGTGACCGCGCTCATCGTCGCAGGTTTCGTTTCCGCGGCGATCGGCATCGTTCTCTATTTCATTCCGCAGAGCTGGTCGATCCAGCTTCTTTCCGCGTTGCGCGTTTTCAAATATCCCAGCGGCGATGGCGTCCTCCGCTTTATCGAAGACGATCCGAACAACCCGATGCGCGCGATCTCGACCTCGATTGATCCAAATGTGTTGGGTGGACTGATGATCCTGGTCACCGCGCTTGCCGTGCCGCAGATCTTTGCGAGCCAACCGCTCTTGCCGCGCAAGTTGGCAATCGTCATGGTAGTGACGATGGCGGTGTGCATGGTCCTGACTTTTTCGCGCGGTGCGATGCTGGGACTGGGGCTGGCGCTCGTCGTGATCGCCACGGTGCGCTATCGACCGATGATTGCGCTGTTGATCCTTGGCGCGGCAGTGATCCTGCTGATGCCGTTCACGCAGGATTACGTTGGGCATTTCGTCGATGCGTTTGCGATGAGCGACCTCGCGACGCAGATGCGCCTCGGTGAATACAAGGACGCGCTCACGCTGATTTCGCGCTATCCGGTTTTCGGCGTCGGCTTTGGCGGCTCGCCGGATGTCGACACGTACCTCGGCGTTTCGAATGTGTACCTGTTGATGGCAGAAGAGATGGGCTTGGTCGGAGTTACTGCGTTCCTCGTCGCGATGGGTACGTTCTTCTACCAGATGACGCGCGCGTGGTTCGAGTGCGTCGCGCGCGACGCGTTTCTCGCGCCGATCCTGCTCGGTGTCGCGGGCGCGCTGCTCGGTGCGCTGATCGGCGGCATGACCGATCATTATTTCTTCAACCTGGCATTCCCGCATTCCGTCGCGCTGTTCTGGATGTACGTCGGGCTGGGAATGGTGGTGGTGCGATTGGGGACGGAGAATGAAAAATCAAGGGTTTGACAATCCTCACGCCCTGCCGTAGAATCTAGCCATGGCTGACGAGAAAGAAAAGACGGAACGCGCGTCGCAACGCCCGTATTTCATCTGGGATTACGACCTCACCGAAGAGGACGTGCGCGCGATCCTGCGCGGCGACAACGAGTACGAAAAAGTCCAGATGATGGTGCGGATTTTGGAGCGGTGTTCGTGGAGCGACATCTGGAATTATCTCAGTCTCGGACAAGTCCACCGCTATTGGTCGCAGATTCGTCCTAAAATTCGCCGTGAGTTGCGTCCAACGTGGGAGCTGGCAATGAAGGTCTGGTATGGCGGAACCGCCTAGCATCCTTACTCCTTTGCAGCGCGATTTCTTAAATGCTTTTTTCATACGTCCCGCCGCTCAGAAATTTTTCCTCACTGGTGGGACGGCGCTCGCCGCGTTCCATTTGCATCATCGGTACAGCGAAGACTTGGATTTGTTTACGTTGGATTGGGATGCGCTGGAGGCAATGGAGCTTGAAATGCCCGTCCTCGCGAGTGAGATCAAATGCGAGTGGTCGCTCAAGGTCAAGGCAACGGATTTTCGGGCGATCCTTTTGAATCGCCCACCCGAACCTACTCTCAAGATCGACCTCGTTCGCGACGCCGGTGCGCAATTCGGAGAACAGCAGCGTTTCGCAAGTATAGTCGTAGATTCGATGCTCAACATCGCTGTGAACAAAGTGACCGCGGTATTTGGGCGTACCGCCGCGAAGGATTTCGTCGATCTCTATTTCTTGCTCCAACGCGGATTTGACCTTGACGAATTGATGCAAATGGCGAAAGAAAAGGATTTGGGCTTTTCAGAGTTCTACTTCGCCGGCAGTTTGGGGCAGATTCGGCGTGTTCAAGATTTGCCGCGTATGATTCAACCGGTCACGCTCGAAGAACTACGTGCATTTTTTCAACCGCTCGCCGAGCAGATCATGCTCAAACTCAAGCCCCGTGTCTAAATCTCCAATCTCCAATCTCCAATCTCCAACCTCCAAATTCGCATTTCGCAATTCGCAATTCCTGTTGATTCTTCTCCTTGCCACGTTCGCGGTGCGGCTGTACCGGCTCGGCATGGCGAGTCTGTGGTACGACGAGACGGTCAGCGCGTTTCTCGCGCGGCAAGACCTGGTCGCGCTGACGCGTCACACCGCCGGCGACATCCATCCGCCGCTGTACTATTACGTGCTCCACTTTTGGGGTCAAGTCGTCGGCTGGTCGCAATTCTCCTTTGCGTTCGTCTCGCTCTTCTTTGGAATGCTCATCATCGCGCTCGTCTATCGCGTCGCGCGGGAATGGTTCACCGCGCGCGTCGCGCTGATCGCCGCGCTGCTCGTCGCCGCGTCGCCGTACAACCTGTGGTACTCGCAAGAAGTCCGGATGTACACGATGGGCGCGCTGCTGGGACTGGCGGCGACGTACTTTTTTGTGCGATTGTTCAGTCGCCAGTCGTCAGTCGTCAGTCGCCAGACAATCCTTTCGCGCGACTTGATCGCCTATGCGGTCATCAGCGCGCTTGGACTGTACACACTCTACTATTTTGCATTCTTGCTCGTCTTCCAGAATCTCGCCGCGCTCATCTGGATCGTCCGCAATCGAAAATCTCTAATCTCTAATCTCCAATCTCTAATCTCTAGCTGGGTTTTCTCCCAACTCGCCATCTTCGTCCTCTACCTTCCCTGGCTCCCCATCGCGTTCCGCCAGGCCACCGATCCGCCGGTGCCGCCCTGGCGATCCTTCACCGCGC
>JAMCRS010000381.1 GCA_023380675.1 Chloroflexota bacterium | reverse complement strand
TGGCTCATTCTTCTGCTTTCGTGCTTTTGCGTTTTCCTCCTCGGACTCCAATTGACCGGTAAACGCGCCGCAGCGTTCGCCGCGGCGCTATTGTTCGCGCTCTTGCCTGTTCACGCGGAAGCGATTTCATTTACGGCCGCGCGGTACGATCCGTTGGCGGGTTTACTCTATTTCTTGAGCCTGTCGTTTTTCATTCTGGCGCTCTCGAGGCGCCGGCTCGACCTGTACTTGATATCGCTCGGCGCCTTTATTCTGGCGCTCTCTTCAAAAGAGACCGCGGTGACCCTGCCGTTGATCTTGGTTTGCTACGAGCTCTTGTTCCGATTCCCAAGCCGGTCCGAGATCCCTTTGGCTGTGATGCGGTACGTGCCTTTCGGCGCCGCGCTCGCCGGGCGTATGGTCTGGTTCGGCCACGGATACACCGGCCTTTCGTTCGCCCCTCCGGAGGGTTGGGACTATTGGGTTGACAACAACCTGCTTCGGGTGGTCGACCCGCTGACCTCCGATCCGAGCGCTGCTCTCCGGTGGACTGTTCTGGGTCTCGCGATCGCGCTCCTTCTGGTCTTCCGTTTCAGGAGAGATGTTGTATTCGCCGCCGTATGGATCCCCATTACCTTGATCCCGACGATCGTCGGCGGCGTGAGCGATCGTTCGTTTTACATTCCCTCATTCGGCGTCTGCGTCCTGATCGCCGTCGGACTGGACGGAATTTGGTCGCAGCGAATAGCGGCCCTGCGGCTGGTTGGAGTGGCAGGGCTTGCCGGGACCGCGCTGGCGTACGGGTCGGCGCTGTTTGTGCTGAATCAAGCCTACGATCGCGCCGGCCAGGTGGCGTACGCGATTCCACAGCGGGTCGAATCGCTTTACCCGTCCTTGCCGAACGACCCGCGTCTCGTCTTCGTCGGAGTGCCAGACAAGCTTCCGGAAGGCCCATTGGTCTACATCACCGGCCTCAGGAACGCGCTTCAGCTCCAATACGACCGGCCGGATGTGCGTGTGTTCAAGTACGCCAAGTTCCCCATTTGGTTGGACAATTTGAGCGGCTTGTACTTTTTTCAGGTCGATCACCGCGCGGTCGCCGATCGTCGCGACCTGGTTCAGGTCTTGGAGGACCGCAAGCGCTGCGACGACTTTTCCCGTCTCGATACGTCTTGGAGTTTCTCCAGCGACGCCCAGGGTTGGGAGCCGTGGAACCAACTCTCCGGTTTTTCCGTCCAAGACGCGAGCCTCGCCGCGCATTCAGACGGCGCCAATCCGATCATGGCGAGCCCCGCCATCGACGTCCCGGCCCTGACGATCGGCGACATTGGCATTGTCATGCAGGTCTCGTCCGGACGACCGGAGATGCACGGCAAGGTCTACTGGCTCGCGACCGACCAGGCTGATTTCTCGCCCGGATTGGTCGTCCCATTTCTCGTCCATGCGGACGGCGAATTTCACACCTACCGGGTGGACCTGGCGGGGAGCAATCAACTCCTAATGGGCGATCACATCCAGCGGCTCAGGCTGGACCCCGTGGACGGACCGGCTGATATTCAGATCAAGGCGATCGACCTCTACAGCCACTGCTCGGGTTCTGAAGGTATGGCCTGCCAATGCCCCTGAGGTCACGCCACTCACTTTCAGATTTGTGCCACTTTTCAAACTCTGTTATACTGCGCGAACGAAAGACCAGGAGCGGCGAGCGATCTGAATGTTGAGCGGCGTTGCGCAAAGACCCCGAGTGTTATGCGCCTTTGTCGTTGGCGCAGTAGCGGTGCTTGCATATCAACCCGGCCTGCGCGTCGGGTTTTTTAACGGCTGGTGGTACCTCGAATGGGTCTCGTCGATGAGCCTTCCGCGCTATTTGGTCCAGTTTTTCGACCCGCGGAACGTCACCCAGGGTTACCGCCCCGTCCAGGGGCTGTTCGTACTGCTCGAGTACACCCTCTTCAAGTTCAATTCCGACGGTTGGCTGCTGAGCCAGATTCTGCTTCACGCGGCCAACGGCGTTCTGCTCTTTCTCATCGTCGAGCGGGTCGGCAAGCGTTGGCGCCTCGCGCTCGTCGCGGCGCTGTTCTACGTCGTTTCGCCGGTATTCAACCTCGCGGTATTTTGGCACGCCGTTGTCGACCCGCTTTCCGCCTTTTTCTATCTGTTGACGATCCTGCTCTGGGTCCGCTACCTGGAATCGCGCCGCGCCTGGGACTGGGCGGCCGCCTTCGGCGCGTTCGTCTTGGCGCTGTTCAGCAAAGAGGTGGCTGTCTTCTTGCCGCTGATCTTGTTCTTGATCGAATGGCTGCTGTACGAGCGGCCGCTGGAATGGCTGAGGCTCGCACGACAATACGTACCGTTCTTGCTGCCGATGGTCCCGTTCGCGATGCTCGATCTGAACGTACAGAGCCACGGCGAATTCGTCGGTCAGTTTGGATTCAAAGTCGGTCCGCACATGATCGCGAACCTCTTCCCGTATCTCGCGGTCCTGACGTTTCCCTGGCTGACCGACAAGCCGGCGGATGCGGTCTTGTTCATCTGGATGGCCGTCGCCCTGGCCGCTTACGTCGCGATCATGGTATTCAAGCGCAGCCGTGTCCTGCTCTTGCTGGGTATCTTCGCCGTGCTGAACATTGGGCCTCTCCTCGGCTTTCCGCTCGAGTACTTTAACACGCGCTATTTGTACACTTCGATGATCGCGCCTGCCGTCGTCTTCGCGCTCCTGGTCGATTTAGGCCTGCGGCATTTCTCCTGGCGTGCGGCCGGCGTAGCTGCCGCCGTCGTCGTCGCCGCGCTCGTCGTCGCCAGCGGCGCTCGTGTCGCAGACGCGGCGTCCGGCCTTGCGGAATACACGCGTGTGTTGCGCGTGCCGTTTCGTGACATCACGCGTGAACATCCCGCGTTCCCGCCGGACACGTACCTGTACTTTGCCTACCCCATCACGCCGGTTTCCGAGCTGCAGGGCCTATTCTACGTGCGTTACTTTGGATCGAGCGTGACTGTGGATGGGACGGATACCGGCCATCCGGCCGAGCTCTCCAGCCACAACGCGTCCTACGTCTACTATTTTGACTCCACCG